>JBDTLH010000222.1:0-11187 GCA_039934875.1 Acidobacteriaceae bacterium
GGCACCAGCAGCACTCCGCCTGAGCCGAGGTCCAAATCTTTACCGGTCTGATACGCATTGTTGTAAGGAGTGAAGTAGTCCAGCACCGTGAGCGCGGGGCTGAGCTTGATGACACTTTGGCCGAACAGAGTGACTCCATCGAAATCACCATTGGAGGTGGCAACATAGATGTTGCCCTCGGAATCGGAGGCGATACCGCTGCCCCCCATCCAGATCGCGCCGCGGGGCCGGGGTCCGCTGTCATCGGTGATATTCCACGCCGCGGTTTGACCCAGAGAAGTGGGGTTATAGGCGAAGAGCCAGCCGTGATATGGATTGGTGTCGCCCTGAGAGCCGAAGCCGATATACACGCTACCATTGGCGAGCAGCAGTCCGGGACGTTGCAATTGCTCCTTGGGCTGGAAGCCTGCTGCCGTGATCACCACAGGCCCGCCAAACTTCTCGTTGCCGGTGGTGATATCAAGCGCATGCAGGCGGTGTACAACGGCAGTGCCGGAGTTCTCCAACGTCTCCGCGGATACGTACAGTGTTCCCGAGGCTGGGTCGATGACCGGAGTACCGGTGATTCCGACGTGAGGATAGATGGTGCCATGGGTAAATCCCTCGGGCACGGGCGTGACCCCGGATGACAGGAAGCTCTTCTTCCACAGTTGCGAGCCACTGTCGGCGTCTAATGCGTACATCGTGTCGTTGTCGGTCCCCGCAAAAAGAACATTGTGGGTCGCGTGATTGACGGTGAGTCCGGCCATGTAGAGCGGCTGTGTCCAGACTCCGCCGTCCACCGTGGTTTTGAAGAGTTTTCCGAAGCTCGTGGAGTTCACATTCGACAAGGTCAGTGTGGTCTCCGCGGAATTCAAGCCCGTTCTTCCGGAGTCGTTCTTCCAGGTGGTGTAGCTAATACCGGCAGGGTTGGTCACCGTGTCGATCGCTTGCGCTGTGAATGCGGTTCCGCTTGAGGCGGTCGCCGTGATGGTGCAGGAGCCGGCATTCGCGGGCGCGGTAAAGAGGCCGCCGGAGTTGATGGTCCCGCAGGAGGCGCTCCAGTTGACTCCCGCGTTGGCGGAGAACTGCTGCGTCATATTCACGACGGTGTTTGCCGAGGGCGGCGTGATGGTGATGGGAGAGGTAATGGTTGCTGTGGTGGATGCCGTTCGGCCGGAGCCGTCGGTCGCAGTCGCCGTTACCGTGCACGCGCCGGGAACCAGAGGGGCCGTGTAGTTACCTGAACTGTTGATGGTCCCGCAAGAGGCGGTCCAGTTGACCGGCGCTACAGGACTGGTAGCGAACTGTTGCGTCGCATTCTCTACGACTGTAGGATTCGCAGGCGTCACGACAAACGGGGGTGGCGCACCGACCGTATCTATGGCCTGTGCAGTAAAGGCAGTACCCGTCGCAGCCGTCGCCGTGATGGTGCACGTGCCTGGGGCGTTGGGCGCAGTGAAGAGCCCGGTGGCGTCGATGGTCCCGCAGGAGGCGCTCCAATTTACTTGCACACTGGCGGTAAATTGCTGCGTTCCGCCGGCTAAGGTGGTGGCCGAAGGCGGCATGATGGAGATTGGTGAAGTGATGCTCGCTATGGTGGATGCCGTCCGGCCGGAGCCGTCGGTCGCGGTCGCTTTGACGGTGCAGGAGCCGGGGAAGAGAGGGGCGGTATAGTTACCCGAGTTGTCGATGGTTCCGCAGGTGGCGCTCCAATTAACCGGTACGACTGGAGCGGTAGTGAATTGCAGGATTGCATTCTCTACGATCGGTGGATTGGAAGGATTCACGACGAGCTGGGGTGGCGGGCCGACTGTATCTATGGCTATAGCAGTGAAGGCAATTCCCGTGGCCGCGGTCGCGGTGATGGTGCATGTGCCTGGGGCATTGGGCGCGGTGAAGAGTCCGGTGGTGTCAATGGCGCCGCAGGAGGCCGTCCAATTTACTTGCGCCGTAGCCGTGAATTGCTGCGTTCCCCCCGCCGGAGTGCTGGCCGAAGGCGGCATAATGGAGATTGGAGAAGTGATGGTCGCGGTGGTCGATCCCATCAGTCCGGAGCCGTCGGTCGCAGTCGCTGTGACCGTGCAGGAGCCGGGAGCCAGAGGTGCGGTGTAGTTCCCGGAGCTGTTGATGCTTCCGCAGGAGGCGGTCCAGTTGACCGGAACAACGGGGGCCGTAGTGAACTGCTGCATCGCATTCTCTACAACCGTTGGATTTAGGGGCGCCAGCACAAGCTGGCCGTTGACAATGTTGATGGTGTAGTGCGCCTTGATAAAAAAGCTGCTGTTGACCTCGCGCGCCTGTACGGTCAGCAGCGCATTCTGCGCCACAGGAACGGTGATGGTCGCATCGATGAAATTGCGATGCTGAGTGGCGTACAGCACATGATTGACGTACACCTGCATGTACTGGATTTGAATACTGTCGGTCACGCCCGCATTCACATGGAATGTGGTTGCCACGGTGGAGTTGTTTTGCGGAGTACAGATGGTGACTGTGCGGTTAACTGGGTTCAACTGGCACGAAGCGCCGGCAAAGAGGCTGTGCGGAAAGGAAAGCAGGGCGGCAACAAAGGCGGTAACCCGCAGGACGTGGCGCAAGCGAAGCATGGCAGTTCTCCTTGAGTGGCGAGCAAAGACTCTGAGTGTCCGGAATATCGCTTCGTCTGGGAAGACGTTGCAAGTCCGAGACTTTGCCTTCTGGATAGCAAGCCGAATGCCAATCAGCGATTTGCATTCTGAATGTGAGTTCCGAACTCCGCCAAAGCAGTCACTTAGCAACTTGTGGCCCGGAATACAGCGCGACAGCCACTTCATTTGTGCAATTTGCAGAAAGGAAATGGAAATCATTTTCCCTCGCAGTACAGGGGAGAGAAATCATTTTCCTAAGTACCAGCCTGGAAACTGCAACTTCCGCCCGCCGCCTTTTGCCGAAAGCATTCGGAAAACGTATTGGTTCCGTGCTCATGCGAGCGCATGGATTCGCGAGGTAATTACCATCAATTACTATGCTGTAAATTGCTTAATTATGCGCTGGCGAAAGCCTTAATTCCTAGCATCGAGGAACTTGGCAATTGTGCTTGCAAATAATCGTACGAATGATATAGTGGCGCACACCCATGAAAATCAAATCAGCTTTACTTCTTCTCCCCCTCCTCGGTGTGCTTAGCACCGTCGCCTTAGCCCAAACAACTTATAGCAATGTTGACGATATGTCCGGCTGGACTGCGCAAGTAGATATCTGGGCAAAAGGAGCCCACCTACCGATCTATAGCTTCACGCAACACGACATGACCCACACCCTGGACGGAGATGGGGCGTATAACTTCGCCCTGCTGGGCGGCGCAAGCTACTCCAATGTTCTGTTCCACAAATCTCTGGGCACTAACTCAGGCCAGGGCACACAGTTCACGCTGGACATGATGCTCTTCATTGACCATCCTGAGAACTCGCAGGCGCTGGAATTTGCGGTGCTGCAATCCCATGGCAAAAAGTGGTACAAGTTCTCCACGCAGGCGCAGTTCTCAGGCGGGGTTTGGCGCGCATGGAGCGGCGGCACAACGCACCACTGGGTGGCCTCGACCGCATCCTGCCCGCGGTTCCCGGCAATGACCTGGAACCACCTCGTCTTCGAGTACGAGATTGTCAACGACCAGACCCATTTCATCTCAGTGAGCGTGAACGGCAACAAGCAGTACATGAACCTGTATGAGACGCCTGAGTCCCTGGCGCACGCTTCGGAGAACATTACTACCCACTTTCAGATCGACGGCAACAGGGCCGAGGCGCCTTACAAGGTGTGGATTGATAAGCTCAACGTAACGACAAATTAGCTTCTCGTTAGAGGCGGAAGCGGATGCTATATCCGGACTTGCGCGCACTTTCTAAAGAAGGAATATGGCTCCGGGGCCGTAGCAGGGAAGGCTACGGCCCCGGAGTCGTCCCGCGGGTACAGCACATGTGAATAGGCTGAGGAGGGGGCTAGGGAAGCTCTGACCAAGTTTATCAAGTACCCCAGCGGCTAAGGCCAGCCCCTTTTCAGTGACTTATGCCCGGGTGAAACCGGAGGTCCTAGCAACCGCAGCCTACCAAAGGGTGCAAACCAGATCGCTGATCAGAGTCTCCGGAACGTTGGGCGACTACTGCGTATGTCGTGAAGGCTATAGCGGGTGCCGCGCCATTCGATACCGCCGGTCCAGAGGGTGACGATCATGGAGCGCAGCATGGCGTAGAGGAAGAGCGCGGCAGCCACAGGATGGGTGAACATATAAAGCGCGTGGATGTTCAGCGTGCGCGCCATACCGATGTACTGCGTCCAGATAACCGCGATGGCGAGCAGAAACGGCAGCTTGGCGATGCCGGGCGCGAACACCGCGCCGAAGTAGGGACCGAGCAGGATGCAGGCGACGCCCAGCATTTGGAATAGTAGTTTGCCGGTGCGGAAGCCGGAGAGGGCGAAGGCGTTTTTGGTGAGGCCGCGAATGACGCCGAGCGCACCTTCGGCCCAGCGTAGTTGGACGAGATCACGTCCGTAGGCGGCGCGCTGTTCGCAGCCGAAGCGTTTGATGCGCTCGCCCAGCATCATATCGTCGAGTACGGCGAGGCGCAGGGCTTGGTAAGTACCAATCGCCTCGTAGGCGGAGCGGCGTACCAGGTTGAATGCTCCGACGCCGAGATGCTCATTTGAATCGGGATCGGCGACCTTCCAGGCACGATGCTCAAAGATAAAAAGCGTTTGGAAGAGCGCGATCATCATGGTCTCGCCGAAGCTCTGGAGCAGCAGGGTGGGAAAGAGGACGAGATGGTCGGCCTGCTCGGATTCCAGATAATTGACCGCGCGCACCAAGGCCTGCGGCGCGAAGAGCACGTCTCCATCGGTGAAGAGGAGGTAGTCGCTCGCTTGTTGCTGCGCGCCCAACCACATGGCGTGGGTCTTACCCAGCCACCCCTCCGGCAATTCAGTGATGTGGAGCACGCTGAGGCGGGTGGGAAATTCCTGTTGCAAGCGGTCCATAATCGCTCCCGTCGCGTCGCTGGAGCGGTCATTAACCGCGACAATCCGCAGATTGGGATAGAACGAGCGGACCAGGGAGCGCAGGCAGGCCTCGATTTTCTTCTCTTCATCGCGCGCGGGGACGACCACCAGCAATCGGGGAAGGCGGTTCCAGGATTCCGGGCCAACACTCCACGCTGGCTCATTCAGATCAGCCAGCGAGCGGAATCCGATGGCGGCCTGGGTCACGTAATAGAGCCACACGCAGAGTTCGACCATGCCCCACAGCCAGAACCAGATCACGCGTGTGCCCGGGAGGAGGGGAGGTCGGGAACGGGTGCATGGCGCGCTCCCCAGAAGACGAAGAGGGCGGAGAGCGCGATGGCCACGAAGGCGGGAATAAATCCGGTGGCGAGGTTGGAGTGGTCGGCGATCTTGCCGATGAGGGTGGGCGAGCTGGCGTCCCCCAGCAGGTGGATGATGAAAATGTTGACGGCGACCGCCCCGGCGCGCACCTTGGCGTCCACGGAATTGACGATGGCGGTGTTCATGGGGCCGGTGTTCAGGAAGAGCAGAAAGAGGGCGATCGAGATTGAGGGAAACATCCAGGCCGCCGGTCCGAAGAAGACCAGTACGGCGAAGGGACAGCACGCCAGCATGGACCAGCCAGAGAGCAGGTAATAGGCGCGATGATCGCGCTTGAGCCACGCATCGCCGAGCCAGCCGCCGACCGCCGTGCCGGCGATTCCGGTTGCGACCGCGATGGCGCCGAAGATCAGGGTGGCGCGGGAGAGCGGGATGCCGCGCGAACGGTAGAGGTAGGTCGGCATCCACACGCTCATGCCGCCAATGGCGAAGGTGTACATCGCCATCCCCAGAGTGGCGGTGAGAAACGCGGAATTTTTTAGAAGCCGCGACAATTTTACGCGCTCAGGCGAGGGGGCGATGGTATCAAAGACACCGCGCGGCGGCTCCTTCAGGAAAAACAGCAGCAGGGCGATGATCATGCCGGGCACGGCGCAGACATAGAAGGGAGAGCGCCAGCCATAGCGGGTTCCGAGTTGCCCGCCGATGATGTAGCCGAGCGCGGCGCCGACGGGAATTGCAAGATAGAAGAGGGAGAGAATGCGTCCGCGGCGCTCTTGGGGAAACAGATCGGCGATGTAGGCGGGAGCGATGGCCACGAATGTCGCCTCGCCGATGCCCACCACGATGTGCCGGATGAGCAGCTCTGTGTAGGTATGGGTGAGCGCGGTGAGCAGGGTGGCCGCGCTCCAGATCATGGCGCCGGTAATGATCAGGTTGCGGCGGGAGTAGTGGTCGGCAATCCATCCGGTGAGCGGGCTCGCGACCATGTAACAGAGAAAAAACGCGGTCGTCAGAAATCCGATCTGGGCGTCGTTTTTGTGAAACTCCTGCTGTACCAGGGGCTGCACCCCCGCGAGGATGTAGCGATCGATGTAGTTGAGGAAATTAAGCGAGGTGAGCAGGGCCAGAGCCAGCAGGGGACGGACTCCGGCTTCGAGCACGCTGGAGCGCGACGGCATTATGCAGCCTGAGGACGCGGCCAGCGCGCCTCGACGACGGTCGCAATACCGCCGCGGGGACGGAAGTCTCCTTTGACCACCGCCCACACCGGATCGGCGGCGCGGGCCACGTCTTCAAGCACGCGGTTGACGATATTTTCCTGAAAGATGCCGAGGTTGCGGTACTCCGTCAGATATTCCTTGAACGACTTAAGCTCCAGGCACTTGTCGCGCGGCATGTAGCGCAGGGTGAGCGCGCCGAAGTCGGGCAGTCCGGTCTTGGGGCAGACGGAGGTGAACTCCGGAATGTCAATCAGTATCTCGTATGCGGGAAACTGGTTGGGCCAGCACTCAATTTCGGGGAAGGAGTGGTCGAGTCCGGATTTAGCGTGGCTTTCGGTGTAGCGCGGCATGAGGACAGTTTACAGTTCACAGCGAGGTCCGCGTACTGAGACCGTAAACTGCAACTGTGAACCGTAAACAGTAAACTGTGCATTCCTATGCCGGCTGCGGCGGGGTGGCGATATGTTGCGGATTATCCTCAGCGGCTTGTCCTTCGAGGCAAACCCCGCGATATTTCTGCAACTCCGAGTTGAACTCGGCGCCGACCAGCAGGATCATGCACGTGATCCATACCCAGAGCATGAACGCCATCACCGCTCCCAGGCTGCCATAGGTCTTGCTGTAGCTGTTGAAGTGGCGGAGATAGAAATCCAGCAGCACCGATGCGCCGATCCACACAGCGGTCGCCATGATCGCGCCGGGCAGGTTCGCCCAGAGGCGTTGCTTGATATTTGGAGCAAGGAAGTAGAGCAATTCAACCGCGATGATCACGGACAAGGCCATTACGCCCCAGCGAATCGGGGTCCAGAAGTGCACAAGTATCCCATGCAGGCCAAGCTGCCCGGAGATCCAGTTGCCAAACTCCGGCCCCATAATGCTGGCGGCCAGCGCGATGGCAAACAGCCCGCCGATTACGAACACCAGGCCGATGGCGAGCAACTGCTGGCGGAAATAGGAGCGCGATTTACGGGCGTCATAGGCGATATCGAGGGCGTCGATCATGGAAGAGAAACCGCCGGCGGCGCTCCAGAGGGTCCCGAGGATGCCGATGGTCAGCAGCCCGCCCCGGGGAACCAAAAGCTCCTTGAGTATTCCTCGCAGCATACCGACGGCATCGCCGGGAGCGAAACGCTCGACCAGGTCCATTCCGTGCTGAAAAAGATGAGGTATGGGGAGGACACCGAGCAGCGTCGCGGCCACTACCAACAGCGGAATAAGGGAGAGCAGGAAGAAAAAAGCCAGGCCGCCCGCGACGGAGGTGACGCGGGTGCGCCAGATATCGCGATAGACATTGGAAAGGACGGTTTTCATATCGGCAATCTGCATCGGATTTCTGTGCCGTTCCTTGGGAGATTGGACTTGCTCAAAGTTGGATGTCCGCATTGCCCGGAGTTCTGCCTGGCCGCGCATCGCAAAGGTGGGCGGCAACATCAGATATACTTTTGTTTCTCACCCAACGGCGGCTAATGGCGGACAATAAGAACGAAAAGAGCGGGTTTCACCTGCGCCTCTCCTGGATCATCGTCGCCGTGGTTGCGATCGGGGCAGGGCTATACCTGAGCTTGCACCACACGGTTGTGACGATTCGCGGTGAGCAGGTGGCGCGGCAGAACCTGATCTCTTCGATTTCCACCAACGGAAAGGTGGAGCCGGTTGCCAATTTTGAGGCGCACGCTCCGCTGGCGACCACGGTGACTGGTGTATTCGTGCATGCCGGAGACCAGGTGCGCAGAGGGCAACTGCTGCTGCGGCTGGATGATTCCGCGGTCAAGGAGCAGATAGCACGTGCCCAGGCGCAGCTCAAATCGGCGCAGGCGGACAAGAGCACCATTGAGGCGGGAGGCACGCGTCCTGACATACTTACGCTGCAAGATCAGATATCCAAGGCGGAGAGCGATGAGGCCAGCGCGCAATCCAGCCTGGGGGCGCTTAAGAAGCTGCAACAGAGCGGGGCGGCGTCCGCGGGTGAGGTGCAGCAGGCGCAGGTGCGCTTGCAAATTGCGCAGAACAGCGTGCGCAATCTGGGTGAGCGCAAGTCGCAGCCCTTCGCTCCGCAGGAGTTGCAACGGGTAAATGCAAGCATCACCGGGGCGGAGGCCGCCGTCTCCGCGGCGGAGGACATGCTGCACCAATTAGAAGTGCGCTCGACGGTGAATGGGACGGTCTATCAGGTGCCGGTGCGCCCGGGCAACTTCGTCAATGGCGGCGACCTGCTGGTGCAGGTTGCCGACCTCAGAAACTTACAGGTGCGCGCCTTTGTGGATGAGCCCGAGATCGGCAAGGTGCATGGGGGCCAGCCGGTCACTATTCTGTGGGACGCGCTGCCCACCCAGAGCTGGATGGGAACCGTGAAGACGGTGCCGCTAACGGTGATTCCGCGCGGTACGCGTACCGTGGGCGAGGTGCTGTGCTCGGTTGATAGCTCGAGCGGAAGCGCCAAGCTGCTGCCCAACGTCAACGTCAATGTGGCGATACAAGTGGCGCGCCGAGACAACGCGCTGACCGTGCCCCGCGAGGCAGTACATCAGGATGGTGAAGGGCGGTTCGTCCTGGTGGCGCGCGATGGCCGCTTGCGCAGGGCAGGGGTGGAGACCGGAATCTCCAGCCTTACGCGGGTCGAAGTGACCTCTGGCGTGAGCCAGGGCGAGTGGGTCGCGATCAACGCCATCAGCGGCCAGCCGCTGCAAGATGGCATGTACGTGAAGCTGCCGGAATAATTCAGGAGGGAAGTATATGGCGGGGAAAGAAACGATCTTTGAAGTAGTCGAAAGCCCGGAGGGCGGCTACGAAGCTCGCGCTCTGGGCGAATCTATTTTTACTCAAGCAGATTCACTGCAAGGTCTGCGCGATGCGGTAAGGGACGCCGTTCATTGTCATTGGGGTGACAGGATGAGGGAAATGCCGGCAGTGATACGCCTTCACTTCGTTCATGATGAAGTGATTTCCGCGTGAAGCTTCCGCGTGATTTGGATGGCCTTCAACTTGCAGGTCTGCTCAAGCGCTTCGGATACCACGTCACACGTCAAACAGGCAGTCACATGCGGCTCAAGTCTGAACTGAAAGGGACAGAGCACTGCGTCACTATCCCGGACCATTCCCCGCTCAGAGTTGGAACCCTGAACGCAATACTCACGGATGTCGGCCGGTATCTGAGCATCACTCGAGACGAACTTCTCAAAGCCCTGCTTGGCTGACTGAAACCTTGTTCGTTGTAAAATAATCGCGACCCGCCGGCTTAAAAGTTGCATCGCGCAACCCGGCCGGCAGTCGAATAGATATACGGCTTCAACATCCCCGTCGCCAGGGCCTGGCAGGATACAGGCAGCGTAGCGACTGGAGCCCCTACGAATTGCTTTCAACATCCCCGCTTCCGGGCCTTTCGCAAGAGAGGAGCCTGAAGCTGAAGGCGGCAAGAAATGATGACCACTCTGACTCAGGCTGAGCAAGCCTGCTCACTGGAAGACCACCTGCAAATGCCTGATCATGCGATGGATGCGCGCATCGCGTCCGCGCGCGAGCGGCTGGGCAGCGATCTGCTGGTGCTGGGGCACCATTACCAGCGCGACGAGGTGTTCCGCTTCGCCGACGTCACCGGAGACAGCTATAAGCTTTCGCAACATGCCGCTGCCGCGACGGCGCGCAGCATCATCTTCTGCGGCGTGCATTTCATGGCGGAGAGCGCCGACATCCTCGCCGACCACAAGACGGTAATTCTGCCCGACCTCAACGCCGGCTGCTCCATGGCGGACATGGCGGAGATCGGTGAAGTCGAATCCTGCTGGGAGCAGATTGGGCGCATGGGCGTTAGCTGCGACGACATCCTGCCCATCACTTATATGAACTCCACCGCCGCCATTAAAGCCTTCTGCGGCGAGCGTGGCGGAATGGTCTGCACCTCCTCGAACGCCAGAGGAGCATTTGCGTGGGCATTGCAGCGGGCTGAGAAAGTCCTATTCCTGCCCGATCAACATCTAGGACGCAATACCGCGTGGGCGATGGGCATTCCGCTCGAAGAGATGATCGTCTGGGACCCCTACCAGATCAGTGGCGGCGTCTCTCGCGCACAACTGCAACGAGCGAAAATCATTTTGTGGAAGGGCCATTGCTCAGTCCATCAGAGATTTTTACCGGATCATGTAGATGCAGTGCGCGCTCGCTATCCCGAGATAAAAGTAATTGTGCATCCCGAGTGCCGCTGGGAGGTCTGCCAGAGGGCCGACGCTATCGGCTCGACCGAGCAGTTGATCCGCTTGATCGATGATGCTGCTGAAGGCAGTATGTTTGCGGTCGGCACCGAGATCCATCTGGTGAACCGCGTGGCGAAAAAGTATACCGGACGTGGTAAGAAGATCATCACGCTGGATGACTCGGGATGCCTGTGCACCACCATGTTCCGCATCTCCCCGCAGCACCTGGCCTGGACCATGGAGAACCTGCTCGAAGACAGGATCGTCAATCAGATCAAGGTGAAAGATGAGGTGAAGGACTGGGCGCGGGTGGCGCTGGGAAGGATGCTGGAGATTGGTTAGCAATAAGCAATAAGCAATAAGCAATAAGCAAGTAGCAAGTAGCAAGTAGCAAGTAGCAAGTAGCAAGTAGCAAGTAGCAAGTAGCAAGTAGCAAGTAG
>JBDTLH010000223.1:0-10128 GCA_039934875.1 Acidobacteriaceae bacterium
TCATTACCGTCGGCACCGGACATCCGCTGGTCTATGCGGATTGGCTGCACACGCCCGGCAAGCCCACCGTGCTCTGCTATGGGCACTATGATGTCCAGCCGCCTGATCCGCTGAACGAGTGGACCACGCCGCCCTTTGAACCCACCGAGCGCGACGGCAACATCTACGCGAGAGGTGCGGTCGATGACAAGGGCCAGATGTGGATGCACGTCAAGGCGCTCGAATCCCTCCTCTCTTCGAATGGCGGCAAGTTGCCCGTCAACGTTAAAGTGCTGATTGAGGGTGAAGAAGAGGTCGGCGGAGAGTCCATCGCGAAGCTGGTCGCCGAGCAGAAGCAGAAGCTGAAGGCCGACTTTGCGCTGGTAAGCGATACCGAAATGTTCGCGCCCGAGTTGCCGACGCTCTGCGTTGGCCTGCGCGGCTTGATCTATACCGAGCTTGAGGCCACCGGCGCAAAGACCGATCTTCACTCCGGAATCTACGGCGGGGCCGCGCCCAATCCATTCTTCGCATTGTGCGAGGTGATTGCGAAGCTGAAAGATGAGCAGGGGCACATCCTCATACCCGGTTTCTACGATCAAGTGGCGAAGCCCAGCGCGGAAGAGTTGCATGCGTGGAATTCGCTGCCCTTCGATGAAGCGGATTATCTTGAACAGGAAGTTGGGTCGAAGGCGCTTACCGGAGAGCCGGGCTTTTCCGTACAAGAGCGCACCTGGGCCCGGCCCACACTTGAAGTGCACGGTATGCCCGGCGGCTTCATCGGAGCGGGCGCCAAGACCGTGATTCCGGCAAAGGCGACCGCGAAAATTTCCATGCGCGTAGTGCCTGATATGGACCCGCGGCGCAGCTTCGACCTTTACAAAAATTACGCGCTGTCACTGGCTCCCAAAGGCATCGAATTGAAAGTCAAATTGTTGAGCATGGGCGATCCCATGATTATCCCCACCGATAATCCCTTCGTGAAGGCCTCGACCGAGGCGATGAAAGAGGTCTTCGGCAAAGAGACCGTCTTCGTGCGCTCGGGAGGTTCCATTCCCATCGTTGCGGAGTTCGACAAGCACCTCGGCATCCCCTCGGTCATGATGGGCTTTGGACTTCCTGACGACAATCTGCACGCCCCCAACGAAAAATTTCACATCGCAAACTTTCACCGCGGAATCGAATCCATTGTGAGATTTATGGAGAAGCTGTAGCAACAACGGTTTGGGTAGACCCCCGGCGTCAGCCGGGGGATAAGTCACTAGCATGAGGGCGGCTTTAGCCGCTGAGGTATTAATCAGAGTTTCCTATTGCACTAAAGATTATCGTTATGTCGGAAATTAAGTTGATCGAATGTCCGCGCGACGCCTGGCAGGGATTGAAGGGAAGAATCCCCGCTGAGGCCAAAGCGAACTATCTGCAAGCGCTGATCGCCGCCGGCTTCACCCACATCGATGCAGTCTCTTTCGTCTCCCCCAAGGCCGTGCCCCAGATGGCGGATTCAGAGAAGGTGCTGAACCTTCTCGAAGTCCCGGAGGGGGTAGAGATCATAGGTATCGTGGTGAATGAAAAGGGCGCCGACCGCGCTATCAAAGCGGAAAGGGTAACCACTCTCGGATTTCCTTATTCCGTCTCGCCAACATTTCTTCAGCGCAATCAGAGACAGACGCTCGAAGACTCCATAGACGAACTCGAAAAGATCGCCGGCAAAGCCTTCGAAGCGGGACTCGACGTGGTCGCTTATATCTCGATGGCGTTCGGCAATCCCTACGGAGACCTGTGGAACGAAGCCGAGGTGGTCGAGGCAGTCGGCATCCTCGCCGACATGGATATCCGCCAGGTCTCGCTGGCCGATACAGTGGGCGCCGCTTCGCCCGAAGTGATCGCCGGCATGGTGAAGTCAGTTCTCCAGGCGCACGATCATCTCGAGATCGGAGTGCACCTGCACAGCCGTCCCGACAATGCGGAAGCCAAGGTGCTGGCCGCGCTCGATGCGGGATGCCGCCGCTTCGACTCCGCGATGGGCGGCCTCGGAGGCTGTCCCTTCGCCTCTGACACACTCACCGGAAACATCTCCACCGCGGCGGTATTATCGGCGCTGAAGAAACGCTCCCTGGTCGCGCCCATCCAGGGCCCGCTCGACAATCTGGTCCTGCTCAGCCGTGAGATCGCGATTCAATACTCGACAGACTTAGTGCAATAGGGCAAAATAATCGCTAACTGGAGCCGCCCCAGCCAACTCTCACACGAGGTGATGGCCGATGCGGCTCGCGCTCCTTACCCTTCTTCTCTTCCCAACCTTCTCCTTCGGCCAGCACGGATACGCGCGCAGCGGCATGTTTCCCAGCGACTACCACATGGATACCTATACCGGAAAGCTGTTGGACTACAACCCGCAGACGCATCAGATCAAGATCGAATGTGATATCTGCGCCGGTAAAGATGAGTTTATCGCGGTCCTCGGTGACCCGGAGGCCAGCAAATCTATCAAGTTTCACGTGAGTCCGCGCGATGAGGGCAAACGCGGTGCGGCGGCCTATCATCGCGCTCCCGCCCCCGACGAGATTGTAGTCGGCGATTTGCTGCGGGTTTACTACAATCAGCGCAAGTCCAAGCAGGATGGCAACAAGGTAATTTACAATGCCGTCTTTGAGATGGAAAAGCTGGCCGCAGCCGCTCCTATCAACCCGCAACCCTGATTATGACCGCCTACAAAACACTTCTGCTCTCCATCGAAGACCGCATTGCCGTCATTACCTTCAACCGCCCGGAAAAGCGCAATGCGGTCAGTTATGAACTGATCGACGAACTGGCGCACGCTCTCGCCGAGGTACGCAGCTCGCCCGCGCAAGCCCTGATTATCACCGGAGCAGGAAAGGCCTTCTGCGCCGGCATGGACCTCGACGAGTTGAAACAACTGCTGGGCCGCACCCACGAGCAGAACGTCGAAGACTCGCGCAAGATGGCAAATCTCTTCCGCTCGCTCTATGATTTTCCCCTGCCCACCATCGCCGCCGTCAACGGCGCAGCCATCGCCGGGGGCACCGGCATTGCCACCATCTGCGACTTCACCCTCGCCGTGCCCGAGGCGAAGTTCGCCTACACCGAGGTGAAGATCGGCTTTGTTCCCGCCATCGTCTCCACCTTCCTGACCCGGCAAGTGGGCGAAAAAGTCGCGCGCGATCTGTTGCTCACCGGACGTATCTTCGACGCCGCGGAGGCACAGGATATGGGGCTGGTAAACGAACTGGTTGCGACGGAGATGCTGATGCCGAGGGCCGCGGAATTAGCCAGGCTGTTGCTGGAAAATTCTCCCGCCTCGCTGCGCGCCACCAAAGCACTGCTCTCGCAGGCGGTGGACGAAGAGCTCGACCGCCTCATCGACCGCGCCGTCGAACAAAACGCCCGCGTGCGCCAGGGACACGACTTCCGCGAGGGCATCACCGCCTTCCTCGAAAAACGCAAGCCCCAATGGGACGCGTAAAGCAGCCCCCCAATCCCTGCAACTTGATTCGTCATGCCTCGCAAGAAGCGTCCTTTGCCACATCAACCCACTGTCATGTTGAGCGAGGAGCGTTCTGTGCGACCCCTCCCATTGTCATCCTGAGCGAGGAGCGTTCTTTGCGACGAGTCGAAGGATCTATGTTTTTTCCCGCTTAACCACGATCCTCCCCGAATGACCTCTCCTTCGCCGGATCGAAGACAATCCTCAAGTGCTTCCGCGCAATCTTCGCAATATAAGAATCACCAAACACCAGTGTTCCGTAATCACGCATATCCTCCAGCGACGGATTCGCCGCGCGCGCGAGCCGTATCTTTTTATCCCGTCGCCATCCCTTCAATTGCTTTTCACGCGCTATCGCCTGGTCAATCCAGCAATATCGCTCGCAATAGATCAAACGGTGGACGTTGTATCGCGCGGTAAAAGCATCGCCCTTGCCTTCGCGATGTTGGTCCACCCGGCGAAAAGCGCATTTGTCACCCCAACGTAGAATGATGAAAGAGACACATTGGCCAGAAGGTAAACGTAATAGTATCGCCGTTCACGCACCCCTGATTGTACGGTCAAATTCGTGACTCCTCGCCAGCGACCCTCGCAGAGAAGACACTTAGGTAATCTTTACTCCACCCTTTGTCATGCTTCGCAAGAAGCGTTCTTAGCCCGATGACGAGTCGAAGGACCTATGTTTGTGCCCGCATTGGTTCAAGTCGGCCACGACAAGGTAGCGATCGCCCGCTCCACTCGCCTGTTATCCTGAACAGTGACAATAGGAATGAAAGGCGAGACCACCGTGCGCGTGCGCTATGCCGAGACCGACCAGGCGGGCGTAGTCTATCACTCTAATTTCATCATCTGGTTCGAGGTCGGACGCGTCGAATTGCTGCGCCAAATGGGATTCAATTACCGGCAGATGGAGATCGAGGACGACTGCACCATCGCCGTCGCCGATGTGCGCTGCCGCTACCGCTCACCCGCGCGCTATGACGACATCGTCCTCATTCGCACCCGCCTGACGAAAGTAAAACGCAAAGTGCTGCACTTTGAATACGATCTGCTGCGGCAATCAGACGGCACGCTGCTGGCGCAGGGCGAAACCATACACGTGGTCGTCAACGCCGGCTTCCAAAGCCATCCGCTACCCGACAAATATTTCGACGCCTTCCGCGGCGCAACCGGACTAGGTATCTAATGCACGCCACAACCAAGCCAAATACCCAGCCGCTCCTGCTCGACGGAAACTCACTCACCCTGGAAACATTTGCCGAGGCAGTACTCTCGCTTCGTCCGGTCGCGCTCGCTGATCAAGCCCGCAATGCCGTTGATAGCGCCCGCCAAGTGGTCGAGGCGATCCTTACTTCAAACACAGTGGCATACGCCATTACCACGGGCGTCGGACAACTCAGCGAAGTCCGCATCGCGCCCGAGCAGAACCGCCAGTTGCAACTCAATCTGCTGCGCTCCCACGCGGTCGGAGTAGGCGAGCCGCTGAGCGAGGCAGAGTCCCGCGGAATGATGCTGTTGCGCGCCAACTCCCTCGCCAAGGGCAACAGCGGAGTTCGCGCCGTGGTCATCGACACGCTATGCCAGATGCTCAATCGCGGCGTGCACCCCGTCATTCCCTCGCAGGGCAGCGTGGGCGCCAGCGGAGACCTCGCCCCCCTCGCCCACCTAGCGCTCGTCCTCATCGGTGAAGGCGAAGCGTTCTATCGTGGCAACCGCCTGAGTGGCGCGGATGCCATGCGGCAAGCTGGCATTCCCACCATCACCGTCGAGGCGAAAGAGGCGATCTCGCTCATCAATGGCACACAAGCCATGCTCTCCTGCGGCGCGCTGGCCCTCGTCCGTTCAGTGAATCTGGTGGACACTGCTGACGTGCTCGGCGCGGCATCGCTCGAAGCGCTCAAGGGCACTCTGGTCGCCATGGACGAACGCATCCACCAGGCGCGGCCGCATCCCGGACAGATCAAATCCGCCGCCAATGTCCGCCACATGCTCCAAGGCGAAAGCCAGATCCGCGAATCGCATCGCGAGTGCGGACGCGTGCAGGACGCATACTCCCTGCGCTGCATACCGCAGGTGCACGGCGCAGTGCGCGATACCCTCGCGTTCGCCCGGCAGGTCTTCGAGACGGAGATGAATTCGGCGGTGGACAACCCTCTGGTGTTCGGCGAGGACGTAATCTCCGGCGGCAACTTTCACGGCGAACCGATCGCCTTCGTCCTCGATTACCTTGCCGTCTGTCTGAGCGCGCTGGCAGGCATCTCCGAGCGCCGCATCGAGCGTCTGGTCAACCCCGCATTGAGCGAAGGTCTGTCCGCGTTCCTCGCCTCTGGCGCGGGCCTCAACTCCGGATTCATGATGCCGCAGGTCACCGCTGCCGCGCTGGTCAGCGAGAACAAAGTTTACGCGCACCCCGCCAGCGTGGATTCGATCACCACCTCCGGCAATAAAGAGGATTTTGTATCCATGGGCATGACCGGCGCGATCAAGCTCAAACGCATCGTCGAAAACACTACCAACGTCCTCATGATCGAAGCGATTTGCGCGGCGCAGGCGCTCGACCTGCTGCGTCCGCTCACCAGCACCGCGCGGGTGGAAGAGGCGCATAAGGCGATTCGCGGCGTCACTGCTTTTGTGGACCACGACCGCGTGCTGACCAAGGACTTCGCCGAGATCGCCGACCTGATTCGTAGTGGCAAATTAGCATCTCTTCTGCATACTGGTGTTATCCTGTAGGCGGAATTCAGCCGCCAAGGAGCAAGATGACAAACTCTCAGTTATGGATTGCGGTGCTGGTTCCCACGGTGACCGTTCTCATCGGTATTTTTCTCAACATTATCGGTAATAATCGTCTAGAAAACCGTCTGGAGAACAGAATAACCACTTTGGAATCTAGAATGAGTGCCGGGGAGACTCGGCTTGAGGCAAGAATGGACGCTGGAGAAAACCGGCTGGAGAACCGTTTAGCCGCAATTGAAGGCGATTTGCGCAGATTTTTCCAGACTTTAGGCGAGCACTCCGCGAAAATAGAGCATGTAGAAAACAGAGGGTAATTGTGCATGACAATCACCTCAGTGATGTCTTGCGGAGCGTATCTGGCAGCGTTAATTTAGCCAGGTAATCTGTATCGATCATAGCCCTGCCTCAATCCGTGCCCGCGGGTCCATGTAGTCGCGCAATGCGTCGCCGATGAAGTTGAAGCTAAGCACGGTCAGCATCACCGCCGCCGCCGGAAAGAGCACCAGATGCGGCGCATCGAACAGATGCGAACGGCCATCATTCAGCATCGCGCCCCAGCTCGCAGTGGGCGGGGGAACGCCCAATCCCAGAAAACTCATGGTGGCTTCCGCAAGCACCGCGCCGGCCATGCCAATCGCCGCCTGCACGATCACCGGCTGAATCATGTTGGGCAGGATATGGCGCGTGATCACCCGCCAATCATTAGCGCCCAGCGCCCGCGCCGCCTCCACAAACTCGCGCTCCCGCACAGAGAGCACTTGGGCGCGCACTAATCGCGCGTAACCCACCCATCCGCCGATGCTCAACGCCAGAATCAGATTGAAGATACTCGGGCCGAGGAACGCCACGAAGGCAATCGCAATGAGTATTCCCGGGAAGGAGAGAAAGGCGTTCATCACCACCACGTTGAAGAAGCGGTCGAGGCGTCCGCCATAGTACCCGGCGATGCAGCCCACCGCCAGACCAACGGTTAAGGAGAGCGCCACCACGCTGCTGCCGACCAGCAGCGAGACCCGCGCGCCGTAGAGCGTTCGCGAGAGGATGTCGCGCCCCAGTTCATCGGTGCCGAACCAGTGGCGCCATGATGGCGTTGCCAGGCGTTGCGCGAGATCGATATGCGAAGGCGCGAATGGAGCGAGCAGCGGAGCAAAGATGGCGCAGATGGTAAAGAGCAGGATCAACGCCACGCCAATGATCGGCAACGCTTCGGTTCTTCGCATCCTACCGGATGATAACGCGGATTCGATTTCGCCGGCGGGGCGGCTAGGAGTTTGCGGCCAGTAGTTTCTTGCCTTTCATCTCCTGCAGTAGCTTTTCGATCTGGTCTTCTTTTTCGAGCAGGGCAAACTTCTCCTCGATGCGCGATTCTTCGCCCATGGAGAGAACTTCGGAGCCGGCCTTTACAACCGCCTCGGCGCGCTCCACACGCCGCTTCATGCGGTCAAAGACGGCAGTCTTGCCGCCGCCATCGGCCGCGGCGCGCAGTCCGTTAGCGTTTTTCAAGACGCGGGAGCGCCGGTGCTGGGCCAGCAGCAGGTCGGATTTTGCATGTGCCTCTTCGATCTTTTGCTCCAGTTTACGGAGCGCCGCCTTCAAGTTTTCGACTTCGATCTTTTGATCGGCGACCTGATGGCCGAAGTTCTCCGCCATCTGCTCGACGGAGAGCTTGCGTTCGAGCGCCGCCCGCGCCAGCACATCATCGTTCTTGCGCACCGCCAATTCGGCTTTGCGCTGCCATTCCGCGGATTTCTCGCCGAACTCGCGCTGCTTTTTATCGAGCAGGTGCTCATCGGCAATCGCGATGGCTACCTGGGTCTTCAATTGCATGTGCTGGTTCTGCATATCGAGCAGCACCTGCTTCAACATCTTCTCCGGGTCCTCGGCTTTGTCCACCAGATCGTTCAAGTTTGCGCGGACCAGGGTTGCGACTCTTTCCAGTAACGCCATATCATTTTCTCCTTTCAGTTAACTTTGCCCAGCGGCTAAAGCCGCATTGAACTTTGCGACTGTTTCCCCCGACTAAAGTCGGGGGTCTACCAGAAGTCATTCGTTTGTCCCAGCTAAGTTTTGGGGTTATCGGCCATGCTGGAAGCCGCTAATTACCGGCGGCTTTGCTTTTAGCGCTGCCGCTGTCCCTATTGTTGTTCGATGGGGCGGGGCCATCCCCGTTCCCCTTCAGCGCCTTCACATTCGAGAGCAACTGGTTCATGTCCATGCCGGAGAGGGCCTCAAAGAGCGCCGGGACCTGCGCCGCGATGCGCGCCATGTCGCCGGTGATCTTGTTGGCGCCCGCCGCTCCGTCGTTGCCGGTGGAGACGATGGTGATCTTGTCTATATTCGCCAGCGGAGCCGCCATCGCCCGCACGATTTCAGGCATGGAGGTAATCAGCTTGTCCACCACCGCTGCCTGGTTCCACTCCTGATACGCTTCGGCTTTTACGTTCATGGCTTTGGCTTCGGCTTCGCCTTTCTTGAAGATGATCTCCGCCTCGGCCTCGCCCTGCGCGCGAATCGCGGATGCCAGGCCCTCCGCCTCGCTGATGGCCCGCTGGCGCTGCGCGGCGGCGATGGTCTCGATCCGCTGACGCTCAATTTCGGCGCCCTTTAGCACGGTCGCGATCAGTTCTTTTTCGTGGCGAAGGATCTCCGCCTCCTGCACCTTGATCTGTCCTTCTTTTTCCGCCTGCTGCACCTTGACCGACTCGATCATGATCTGCTGCTGCTGCACGTTGGCCTGTATCTCGTAAGCCTTGTCCGCCTGCGCCTGCTGCTTTTTGACAGTGGCATCGTACTCGGCCTTCTTGACTTCGAGATCGCGCTGCGCCTCGGCCTGGCGGGTGAGGGAAGCGGTCTCCGCCATGACCCGCTCCTGGTCGGCCTGGGCGCGGGCAATCGCTGATTGGCGAAGGGCGTCGGCGCGCTTGATGGCGATGTCACGGTCGGCCTCGGCGGCTGCCACCTCGGCATCGCGTTTGATGCGCGCAATATCGGGGCGTCCCATGTTGCTGATGTATTCGTTCTTGTCGCGCACCTCGCGGATGGTGAAGCTGATGACATCGAGCCCCATCTTGCTCAGGTCGTCGGAGCAGGTGGCGCGCATGCGGTCGCCGACCATCTCCGGCTCTTTGACGATCTGTTCGACGGTCAACTGGCCGATGATGCCGCGCAGATGCCCCTCCATGACGAGGCGGATCAAGCCTTCGCGCTGCGGCGGAGTCTTGGTCAGAAATTGCTCGGCCGCAGTGAGGATCGATTCCTTATCCGACTTGACCTTGATCTGCGCTACCGCCTCTACGGTGACCGCCACACCCTGTTTGGTGTAGAGGTCCTGCTGCGGCGCGACATCGAACGACATCAGTTCCAGCGAAAGGTCGCGGCAGCTCTCCAGCATGGGAAAGATGACGGTGCCACCACCGTTGATGACTCGCGGGCCGCGGAAGCCATAGACCACCAGCGCCTCATTCGGTCCAGCCTTGCGAAACATTTTGGCAATCATGGTCAGCAGGAACAAGACCACCAGGACCATCAGTCCAACTATTACGATTACACCGTTGTTCGGCATTTGTATCTCCTTGTTAGCAATAAGCAATAAGCAATAAGCAATAAGCAATAAGCAATAAGCGATTAGCATAAGCAAAATCGGCTCACGTTTCGCCTCGGGCGCTGTTTGTGGGATCATCTTCTTGTAGTTCACCGGCAAATTCTTGCCATTCGCGGACATGGGCCAGGCCGTGGTCATAGCTGGTGACCACCACTTCTGTGCCTCGTTTCAGGGCCGCGCCACTCTCGCTTCTCGCGCCCGTTGAGCGGCGTTTACCGCTCTGGGAGAAGACGATCTCGCCCACTCCGCCAGCGCGGACAGTGCTGGTGACGCGGGCGACGACGCCGACCATCTCTCCCTCATCGTC
>JBDTLH010000224.1:0-7791 GCA_039934875.1 Acidobacteriaceae bacterium
CGGCGGTCCGGCTGGCCCTGCTGGTCCTGCTGGCGCTGGACAATAAGCAACAGCACAGTCGGCTCATCCAGCTCACCCAACTGCCCGGTACTCCGCCGGGCAGTTGTCTTTCGTGCTCTCCCCGCGAAACTGAGTTCTGCGAGAGAATAGAAGAATAGATCATGGCCTTCGAGCGAGCTTCCGGCATTCTGCTGCATCCCACCTCCTTACCCTCGCGCGGCGGCATCGGCGACTTCGGTCCTGCGGCCTACAAGTTCGTTGAATGGCTGGCGGCTGCGAACCAGACGCTCTGGCAGGTGCTCCCCTTGAACCCGACCGGCATGGGAAATTCTCCTTACTCCGCCACCTCGGCATTTGCCGGCAATCCGCTGCTCATCAGCCTGGAAATTCTCGCGGACCAGGGCTGGATATCTAAAGATCGTCTCATCCGGTTGCCGCTGCCGCGGGGCCGCTCCGACTTTGGGTGGGCGTATCAAGCCAAGTTGCCCTTGCTGCGCGAAGCCGCGCAAAACTTCTTGAACGGCGCAGAAAACAAAGACGGCTTCTATCGATTCTGCCTGGAGAACGCCTGGTGGCTGGAGGATTTCGTGCAGTTCGATCTGCTGCGGCGCCGCCACAACGGTGCGGCCTGGACCACCTGGGAAGACGCGCTGAAGCGCCGCAATCCCAAAGCACTCGAAGCGTTTAGCCGCGAATGTCGAACCGAACTTGACGTCGATCGCGCCCTGCAATATGCATTCTGGCAGCAATGGAAGGCGCTCCACGAGAAATGTCATGGTCACGGCATTAAAATCATGGGCGACATTGCCATTTTCGTCAATTTTGACAGCGCCGATGTCTGGGCGCATCCTGAAATTTTTCAGCTCGACCAGAACTTGAATCCCACGGCCGTCTCCGGCGTGCCCCCTGATTTTTTCAGTGCCACCGGACAGCGCTGGGGCAACCCGCTCTATAATTGGCAGGCGCTGCGCGCCCGAAAATACGAATGGTGGGTGCAGCGCATGCGCTGGGCGACCCAGGCCTGCGACTACATCCGCCTGGACCACTTTCGGGGTTACGAAGCCTATTGGCAGATCCCCGCCAAAGATGAAACCGCCATTAACGGCAAGTGGATGGAGGGCCCCAAGGGCGCGCTCTTCGACCAATTGGCGTCCGCTCTCGGAGACCTGCCCTTCATCGCGGAGGACCTCGGACTCATCACCGAAGGCGTCACTGCTTTACGCGAACACTACGGGATGCCGGGTATGCGCATCTTGCAATTCGGCTGGTCGGACAAGGGCGCCCACATATATCTGCCCCACAGATTTGAAAAGAATACTGTGGTTTACACCGGCACTCACGACAACAACACCACGCTAGGATGGTGGAAGGGCTGCACCAGCGAAAAAGAAAAGCAGATGGTGCGCTGCTATCTCCGGCCGGCCGACGATGGCGTGGTGTGGGCATTCATTCGCGCCGCTCTCACCTCAGTTGCCGACCTTGCCATTTTTCCCATGCAGGACGTCCTTGAGCTGGACACGGAAGCACGCATGAATACGCCCTCCGCGCCTGAGGGCAATTGGTCGTGGCGTTACACCGAAGAGCAGCTCAAGCCCGAACTCGCCGACAAGCTGGCGCGCATGACGGAGATCACCGACCGTGTGCCTGTCCACGCAACAACGCGACCGGAAAATCGCGAAACAAATCGCGGCACGGCAACTGCCCCCTGATTACGAGTTGCTCGCCAGTCAGCGGATTTTGATAGAGTCCCTCCGATAGTTCGAGCGCGGTGTTGCCCCACACCTCGCCGAGCGGCGGGGCCGTCCTCCCCCGCATCAGCGAACCGGTAAATCGCGGCACCGCCACTACAATCTGTTCATCTCGGTAGCTGCGCGCGAACGCAATCACATGCCGCGCCCGCTCTCCGCGCACCTTGAGCGGAAGATAGTCTCCGGCCGCAAAGAGCTCCGCCAATTCTTGCCGCAACTGCAAAGCCCGCGTGATAACAAAGATCTTCGCGCGCCCCGAATGGATATCGTCCAGCAGTTCGCGGCAGAACTGGGCACCTGGCGCCCGCATCCGCAGCGCCTCCAACTGCGTCTGGCGCTCTCGGTAGTCTACCGCGCGCCGGTTGTCCGGGTCCACCAAACTGAAATCGAAGAGCTCCGTTCCCTGATATATATCAGGAACTCCGGGCACCGTAAGTTTCAGCAATGTCTGCGAGAGCGAATTCAGCGCGCCATGATAAGCAATTTCCGCCTCGAAACTCAGCAGATCGTTCACGAACGCGCTCTCTCCTCGCGCGGCACCGGGACCAGAGAGGATTGACGCTACAAATTCCTCCAGCGCATGCACATATTCTGGATCGTCGTTCATCCAGCTCAGGTTCACCTTCGCCTCATGCGCGGCCTTGTTCATGTATTGCTGCATGCGGCGGACAAAGTTTTCCCGCACCTCTCCATTGCCCTCGCGCAGGCCCAAGGGAACGCTGCCCACCAGAGTCTGATAAAGCAGATACTCTTCATTCGGGTCCGGAACAATGCGCCCGTCTCTCAGTTGTATTCTGCGCGGCTTGTTCATGCGCTTCCATTTGAGCGCGCGCGCCGACCACGCCGTCGGCATCTCCGAGAGCACATTCAACCGCGCACGCACATCTTCGCTGCGCTTGGTGTCATGGGTCGAGGTTGCCAGCATGGAGTGTGGCCAAAGCGAAGCCCGCAGTCTATTCCCGGCGTGAAAGTCATCCAGCGATACGCCGAAGACCGCCGGCGAGCCGCCCACCTCATTTGCGGATATAAAGCGGTTATAGACATAGCACACGGTATCTTCCAGCCCCTTAGCCATGACTGGCCCGGTCAATTGCTGAAACTTGAGCGCGACGTGCAACTTTCCTTCGTAGTCCTCGCGGGTCGCCTTCTCATCGCTCATGGAGCGTTTATGCTCGAGCAGCAGCACCGACCGCAAATAGTCAAACACGGACCCGCTGGTACCCGGATTGCGCCGCTTGGCTGCCCGGATGGCTGACTCCACGTATTCACGGTCGCGCGCCGTGTATTGTCCCCGCTCATCGATGTAAGTGCGGTAAACGGGGAAGCAGGCGATGGTCTCCCGCATGGCATCGCGCAAAGTCTTGGGAGTGAAATCCCGGGCATAACGGTCGGCCGCGCTGATGGCGGTAAGCATGTGCGAGAGCACATAGATTTCGCTCGACATCGCGACATGCATGATCAGCTTCTTGCTCGAATAAATCAGGTCCCGAACCCGCTCCGTCAGCCCCGTAAAACGCTCGTAGATGCGCGTGAAGCGCTGCGCATTCGCGCCATCAATGAATATTCCGTTCACCAGATTGAGGAACTCATATCCCGAGGTCCCGTGCACCGGCCACTCTTCCGGAAGTTGCTCGCCGGGTTCCAGTATCTTCTCGACCACGCAATAGAGCGGCGCTGCCTTGCGCGAATACTGCGTCTCCTTGGCCCCGTTCTGTATTGCCAGCTCAATACCGTTTTCGCCGGTAGGCGCGCAGGGCGCCGCCCCGCATACCTCTGCCGCAACCCCCAGCAATTGCATTCGTATTAGGTATTGCAATGGGTTATAGAGCCCATCCACATGGTCGATCCGCACCCCATCCACCTGTTTCGCCGCAAGCATCCGCCGCAACAGCACATGGGTGCCGGCAAAGACCTCCGGAACCTCCTGCCGCAGCCCCGCGAGGTCGTTTACGTCGAAAAACCGCCGGTAATTGATCTCCTCCCCCGAGACCCGCCAGAACGCCAGCCGGTAAGCTTGCGCCTCCAGCAACTGGTGCAGGTGGTCAAAGCTCGCTCCCGTGCCCGGCTTGCCGTTTAATCGCGCGATCGCCCTGGACGCAGCACGATGGCCTTCTTCGGTCGCGAGCCAGGCGCGCAAGTCTGCTTCGAGTGCAGGGGTGAGCTGCTGCCGCCGCTGGGCTTCGCCCGCCTTGGTGCTGCAATTGGCGGGTAGCTCCCGCAGCCGCGCCATCAGCTCCGCCGGCATGGCGGCTTGCCCTTCCGCACCTGCAAAGATCAGAGGCACACTATTCAAAGCAATGGGAAACCGGTGTTCGAAGTAAGCAGTGACCAGCTCTGCATTGCGCAGGTCCAGCTCTAACTTTAGCTTGCCCGATTCCAATTCCTCGCCATAAGGCGCGGCCAGAATCGGCAGCAGAACTTTGTTCCGTTGCTCCGGCTTGAGCGGCTCCCAATCAATATCGAAGTACTGCGCGAACTGTGAGCACCGCCCGTTTTTGAGCACGTCTCGCCACCACTGATTGCCCGCGCCGATGCCCATGTGGTTCGGCACGAAATCCAGAATGATGCCCATCCCATTCGCCCGCAGCTCCTCCACGAACGCCCCGAACAGCTCTTCGCCCCCCAATTCAGGGTCGATCTTGTTGTGGTCGGTGATGTCATACCCATGCGCGCTTCCGCTGCGCGATTGCAGCACCGGAGACGCATAAACATGGCTCACCCCCAACAGCTTGAGGTAGGGAACAATCGCGATCGCATGCTCAAAGGTGAACTCCGTGTTGAATTGCAGCCGATAAGTCGCGCGCGGCACAACCGCATGCCCGCTGCCCTCGCGCAATAGCTCGGAGGTCCTCGAGATCTCTGCTTCTTTCGTTGGATCGTTCATTTGCATGGGAATGACAAGGGCGGCGCATCTCAAAAACAGCAGGGTATTTTTTAGATGCAGTTAGAGAATTAACGTGGGGTAAGCCGTTCTTTGCGGCGCCCGATTGGACGGCAGGCCTCCCTAGCCTGCAAAATGATTATTACGCTGCGCAAATATATTTTGTGAAAGAGAGTTCTCCCTATGCCAGTAATTAGCGGTGAAGCTATTCGCATGATGAATTACGTGGACGATATTTCGGCTACCCTGCGCCGCATCGTCGCCAATATCCCCATGATGAACGATGACGAGAAGAAGCGCCTCTCCGAGTACATGCATCACGCCGAACCCAACATGAACAGCGTACTCGCCATGCTCGAGCCCGCTCCCGCGAGCTTGGGCCCAAAAGAGAAGGGCAAATAACGCGTGCAGGTAAACACTGTTGCGGTCATCGGCGCCGGCATCATGGGACGCGGTATCGCCCACGTCGCTGCCCTGGGCGGTTATCGCACTATTCTGGAAGACATCCTGCCCGCCAGCTTGCGCAAAGCCGAATCGGAGATCAAGGCCAATCTCGATAAGGCCGTTGAACTGGGAAAGATCGACAATGCCAAAGCCGCTGACGCCCTTCGCCGCATCGAGTTCGCAAGCAGCGTGGACCAGGCGGTGCGCGAGGCCGACCTCGTCATCGAGGCGGTCCCTGAGGAGATGGAATCGAAGCTGGAGATTTTTTCCATGCTCGACCGCATGTGTCCTCCCCACACGGTCCTCGCCACCAATACCTCTTCTTTAAGCATCAGCGACATCGCCTCCGTCACCCTGCGCCCGCAAAAGTGCGTCGGCATGCACTTCTTTAACCCCGTGCACAAGATGAAGCTCATCGAAGTCGTGCGCTCCGCGCAAACCGACGACGATACCCTCGCGGCCGCTCTCGAAGTGGGCCGTCGCATGGGCAAAGAGACCGTCACCATCCGGGAATCGCCCGGATTCATCACCAGCCGCATCAACGCCATGATCGGCAATGAGGCTTTCTATATGTTGGGCGAAGGTGTTGCCTCTGCCGCAGACATCGATAAAGCGCTCAAGCTCGGCCTCAACCACCCCATGGGGCCCTTCGAGATGGTGGACCTCGTCGGCCTCGACACCCGCCTGCACATCCTCGAATACCTGCACTCCACGCTTGGCGAGAAATATCGTCCCGCCCCTCTGCTGGTGAAGTACGTCGCAGATGGGAGGCTGGGGCGCAAAACTGGTCGCGGCGTCTTCGACTATCCCGACCCCACGAAAGCCAAAAAGTGAACTGAGGGTCGGCGTCCCCGCCGACCCAGGCTGCGTCGCAGCATCGGCAGCTTGCCGGTGGCATGGTCTTCCGGCCTGCGCAGGTATCCGCCCGGCGACCGCAGCCGCAATTTTTTGCATACACCAATATGCTTGACGTTCCCCGTCTCTTGAACAACAATGGCATGGTTTCCCAAGCGCAAGTTCTTACATCACACTGGATGGAGGTTCATTCCAACATGATTTCGAAACGTACAGCCATAGCGGCGCTGCTCTCCCTCGTGCTCGCCTTGCCGATCGCAACCAGCGCACAATCGTCCGCCCCCGCCAACCAAAAAGACGCCAAGATCCAGCAAGAAGTCGATAAACGCATACAAAAGAGCAAAGATCTCAAGAACGTCAGCGCCACTGTCAACAACGGAGAAGTTACCCTCAACGGCTCCGTTGACCGGCTCTATAACAAGCTCAACCTGGATCGAAAGGTCTCCGGCATGGATGGCGTCGAGGGCGTGCGCAACCATATCACCGTCTCGAGCAGCGCCAGCGACGCCCAGCTCGGAAAGACCATCGCCGATAAATTGCGTTACGATCGCGCCGGATATGGGCTGGTCTGGAACGCAATCAGTCTGAAGGTGCAAAACGGCATCGTCACCCTCAGCGGCCTCGTCCGCGAACCGGTTGACAAAGATTCGGCCATGGCCATCGTCGAGAACACCCCCGGGGTAAAGGGCATCGATGACGATCTCGAAGTCGCACCCAATTCGCCCTTCGACGACCAGATACGCGTCGCGGTCGCGCGCGCTATATACGGCTACGGCCCGCTGCAGAGGTATGCACTGGATCCGCAGAAGCCCATCCGCATTGCCGTGGCCAACGGCCATGTCGCCCTGTACGGGGTGGTCGATAGCAAAATGGACAGCCAACTCGCCGAGATGCGCGCCAAGAGCGTTCCCAACGTCTTCTCTGTCGAAAACCACCTCTACGTAGCCAATGGCTCCAATCAGGCCAAGTAAATCGACGCAACATGAAAGGCGCGGATACGTTGTTGTCCGCGCCTATTCCAACTAGCTAGTGCTGCTTTTTATAGATGTACCGTGAGAGATTTGCGCGCGGCGAAGCCATTGCAAGGTCTTCAAGGTATACAGCAATCGGGGAACTGCCCTATCCACCAACAACTTCCTCCCACGGAGTGGCCCCCTTGATCGCCTGATTCACCTTCTCGATGTTCTCCACGCCCTTCGATTCCAGCCATGCCTTGAACGCCGCCGCGCCCTGCGCAGCATAAACTTTTATTCCGTCCTTCCAGGTCGCGCGCCCGCACAGCACGCCCGAATACTTCGTTCCCGCCTCGGTTGCCAGCGCCAGTCCCTCGGTAAATTCTTCATTGCTCACCCCCGCCGACAAGTAGATAAACGGCTTGCGCGCCACCGCCACCGCCTTGCGAAAATGTTCCGCCGCCTCTGCCCGCGTGTAGGCATATTCGCCACCCGCGCCCGACGCCGATCCCTGCACAAATTTCATGTTCACCGGAATTTCCACCTTCAGCACGTCTACTCCGTACCGCTCCTTCGAGAACTCCTCCATCGCCGCTGATACCAACTGTGGCTTCACCCTGGCAAACTCCAGCCCTTTTTCGTCCATGCCCGTTTGATAGGTTACAAACTCCAGAAAAAATGGGATATCGTTGGCCCGGCACTCGTCCCCGATCCGCTCGATCCAGGCCTGCTTCAGATCATTGATCTGCGGGTTCTTCTCGTCATCCGCCGCCGAATAATACAGCAATATCTTGATGCAATCGGCGCCTGCCTCCTTCAACCGCTGCACCGACCACAAATCCAGCAGGTCCGGAAGCCTGCCCTCGGTGGTCGCGTCATATCCCGTCTTCTCATAGGCCAGCAGCAGCCC
>JBDTLH010000225.1:0-10713 GCA_039934875.1 Acidobacteriaceae bacterium
GCACCATCCTCGATGGCAATGGCGCGGAGTCGCTGCTGGGCCGCGGCGACATGCTCTATCTGCCGTCGGGATCGGCGCGCACCATGCGCGTTCACGCTCCGCTGGTCACCGAAAAGGAAATCGAAGCGGTGGTCGGCTTCTGGAAGACCCAGGGGCAGGCGCAATATGATACGAAATTCCTGGTTGCTCCCAAAGATGATGCGGAAAAAGATGATGCCGCGGAGGACGTGGAAAGTGACAACGATCCCATGTTCAACGATGCGGTAAAGCTGGTGATCGAATTCGGCAAGGCGTCCACCTCCCTGCTGCAACGACGGCTCCGCATCGGATACGGGCGCGCCGCCCACCTCATTGACCTAATGGAAAAAGACGGCATCGTCGGCCCCGCCGATGGTCCCCGACCGCGAGAGATCTTAAAACGTCCCGACTGGATCACCGAAGTCGAAGACGCCCTGCGCTAGAGCCGGCTCCCTCTACACCAGGACCGTTCGAGTATAGCTACTGAAAACTACTTCAATTGCCGTGCTGACTGCTTATTGCTTACTGCCAAGCTTCAGCCAGTCCCGCTGATAGGCACAGCTGACCGCGAGCAAAATCACGCCAAGCGCGATGAAACTGATCACCCGGTACCCCTGGTTGAGCTGCTCGATATCATATAAAAAGACCTTGCAGGTCGTAACTGCCAGCAGTGCCAGAGCTAGATAACGGTAGAAGGCGGTCCGTTTGAAAAAGCCCAGCGCCATGGCAGCAACGCCGTAGGCCAGCCAGGTTGCGGAGCGCGCGAAGTTCAGCGCGATCTCCGTGCCATGCCAGTCCTGGTCTTTTGTCCCGGGAAACGGGAGTATCGCCAACGACAGCTCACGGTCGAATCCGAACAGAGCGAGGGCAGTCACCACAACTGCGCTCGCCTGCCATAGCGCATCTTGATGATCTTCGCGCGCATAATGCGCTACAAGGGCGGTGATCGCGATGGAAATTGCGAAGAGCAGCACGCGCATGTTCCAGAACGCCACATCAGGATGAAATTCATCAAGCCCAATCAGCTTTGCGATGGCGAGCGCCAGCGCTGCCAGTCCGCCAATCTGCAGCACCATGCTACGGCTTCTCGCAGCAATGTAAAGGACCACCGCCGATTCCACCAGCCACCCCAGCGTGATGAAGTGAACATGGAATTTCAGCGGAACGGCTACGGTGATCAGTCCGAGCGCGACCGCTACATGCAGTTGGCGAAGCACCGCGACCTGACTACTTCGGCTGAGTACAAGGTAGACCGCGGCGATCGCAAGCACTACCCAGGGAAGCAGATCCCGATGCGCGGGCGCATCGAACAATGTATAGACTTCAAAGAAGCCGGCGGCGGCGTTCGTCAGCAGCAGCGCGATCATAAGATTGAGAGCGCCCGCCCCGCCCCGCTCCGGAAGCTCACCCGCCACCAAAACGGGCGGCGCCAGGAATATCCCATAGAACAGCAACACGAAGAACAGAGTGATCGCAAATGCGTCTGCGCTATAAAAACTTGAGCTCCACTCCGCGTAATAGCCCAACGTCCCCAGAAATCCACCGATCACCAGATAATTCCATCCCTGGCGAATGCAGAGATATACGGCTGCTCCGCTCAACAATGCGAGATATGAGAAGAGGAAGACTTCATGGTTCTCGCCGGTCGAAACCAACGCAGGAGTGAGCATCCCGCCGAGCAGCGCCATGCCGGCCAGCACCTGAGCGTCTTGCATCAACGCCAATACAAGAGTCGATCCCGTAATGAGTGCCATGCCGCCGAATGCCGCTGCTCCCGGCACAAGACGGTAGAGCTGAAACGACGCCCAAAGTGAGAGATAGAGCACTCCCAATCCAATCGCCTTCAGCGAGTGCGAAAACGCCGGGCTACCGTGGCGCCGGAAGCGCTCGCTCCACAACATCACGCTGATTCCCGCAAACAGGCCGATTAGAACGCGTCCACCCGCCCCAATCCAATCACTCTCAAAGGCGAACTTGAGAAAGTACGCCACTCCGAACAGCACCGCGACAATTCCGATGCGGTTCAACCACTCCGATCCGATGCGCGCCTCCAACCCCGGCCTCGCCAAAGGTCGCCGTGGAGGGCTGGAAAGTGGCGCTTCGAGGGGCGGAGAAGGCACTGCATCCATCGATGCCTGGATCGCCAGTTCCTCCAGTCGCCCACTGATCCTCTCCAGCTCGCGGCGAAGCTGGGCGAGTTCTTCACGATTATCCGCAGCCACGAATTCAAGGGTAGCCGACTGTCACCGGAAAGCAAAGGTTTTCGCCGTAGGCAGTAAGCGTAATTGCCGCGGGCCTCGATTATTTGGGGCAGCGCACTATCTGCCCCCGACATCACAACTCAAGCATAGAGAGGAAACAGATGAGCGATTCCGAATACGACAAAACTAATAATGGACATGGCAAGAACCGCAACAGGTTGCATAAGCATCCCGTGGCATTAGCCGCCGTGGTCGCGGGCAGTGTTGCTGCCACTTATGTGATATCGCGCAAAAAATCCGCTCATTCCCATTCCGGCAACACCCAATCAAACGAGACCCAGCAGCGCGAAAACCATTTTGTGCGCACTCAGACCATCGACCGGCCCGCGTCCGAGCTATGGGCGTTTTGGCGTGAAGAGGAGAACGCGCCACGCTTCATGCGGCACATCCAATCCGTGCGCAAAACCGGCCCCAACAGCTCTCATTGGGTGATGCAAGCCGCCGCTGGCCCTCGGGTTGAATGGGATTCCGAAATTTATGAGGAGCGGCCCGGAAAGTCTCTCTCATGGCGCACCATTCGTGGAGATTGGAAGCAGCAAGGACGGTTATTGCTGCGGCCCGCGCCCGGCAACCGCGGCACCGAGGTGCGGCTTGAGCTCTCCTACGAGATGCCAGGCGGTTCCTTCGGCAGTGCGCTCACCTCGATGATCGGACGAGATCCAGAGCAGATCGGGCAAGCGAACCTCGCCCGTTTCAAGCAGTTGATGGAAGCCGGCGAAATCATCACCGTCGCGGGGCAGCCCCATGGCAAACGAGGGACAAAAGCAAAGCTGATGCAGGTGTTGTTCCGCGAGCCACCGGGGGCGGAGCGCGCCAGCGGCATTCAGAATTGGGCAACGAAGGTGCAGAAGAAGGCCGCAGCGGGCTCTGTCGCGATTAAAGATCGCTGGCAGCAGGTGGCTAAGGCAGGCGCAGATACCGCCTCTTCCTGGAAGCAAGTGCGGGCAGCACGCTAATCATTATCGTCATCGTCACATCGCTACAACTCAACGAGGAGATCGGGAATGAAAGCAATTTGTTGGAATGGAAAAGAAGACGTGCGCGTCGAAAAGGTCGCTGACCCCAAGATTCTGAATGACAATGACGCCATCCTCAAGGTCACACTCACTGCGATCTGCGGATCGGACTTGCACCTGTACGATGGCATGATACCCACCATGGAGGCGGGCGATATTCTGGGCCATGAATTCATGGGAGAGGTGGTCGAGACGGGCAGCAAAGTCAAGAAACTGAGTGAAGGCGACCGTGTCGTCGTCCCTTTCACCATCGCCTGCGGCAACTGTTTCTTCTGCAAGGAAAAGCTCTGGTCGCTGTGTGACAACTCGAATCCAAATGCATGGCTCGCCGAAGAGGTGTACGGCTACTCGGGCTCCGCCCTCTTCGGCTACTCGCACATGTACGGCGGTTTCGCCGGAGGACAGGCGCAATATGTGCGCGTCCCCTTCGCCGATGTCGGGCCCATCAAAGTGGACTCCGGATTGCGCGATGATCAGGTGCTCTTCCTCTCTGACGTCTTCCCCACCGGCTATCAAGCGGCAGAAAATTGCAATATCAAGGAGGGGGACACCGTCGCCGTCTGGGGTTGCGGCCCCGTGGGACAGTTTGCGGTCCGCTCCGCATTCCTGCTCGGCGCGGCGCGCGTCATTGCCATTGACCGCGTCCCCGAACGCATGAAGCTGGCGCAAGCCGCCGGAGCAGATATTGTTGACTACACCGATGTGGACAACGACATCATTGAGACGCTTAAGCAAATGACTGCTGGTCGCGGGCCAGACTCCTGCATCGACGCAGTCGGCATGGAGTCGCACGGCGCCACCTTCCCAGCCAGGCTCGACGCCGTAAAGCAGAAGATGATGCTGGCGACCGACCGCCCCAACGTCTTGCGCCAAGCCATCCAGGTCTGCCGCAAAGGTGGGACTCTGAGCATCCCCGGCGTCTACGGCGGCATGTTGGATAAAATTCCCTTCGGCGCGGCCTTCGGCAAAGGGCTGAATTTTAAAATGGGACAGACCCACATGATGAACTATTTACAACCGCTGCTCGACCGCATCGAAGACGGCCAGATCGATCCCTCGGTCATCATCTCCCACCGCGTCAGCATCGACAAGGGACCGGAGATGTACAAGACCTTCCGCGACAAGCAGGACCACTGCACCAAGGTCGTGCTTGATCCCTGGAATTAATCAGGAATGAGGGTAGGGCGATGAGTGCCTTGAGCCATGGCGTGATCATTCCAAGGAGGTGAATTCGCAACGCTTCAAGATCGATTGAAAACGCGAGTCGCTGCGGAAGGCGTCCCACTTGGGATCGATGGGGAGAAAGATGAGGTGAACGTCGCGTGCTTCAGAAGCGCGCTCCAGCCATTCAAAGGCTGCATCGGGTTGTTCGAGTCCGGCGTACACGAGAGCAATGGTGTAGGGTGGAACATAGCGTTCGCGGGCGATGGCTTGGAGTGTGTCCAGTACATCCTGGGCTTCGCTGATTTGCCCCATGCGGGCAAAGTAATACCCTCGCAGCGAGATGATTTTAGTGTTACCGCCGCTGGTGCGTCCGGCGCGATTGAGCGCATCCATTGCGAGATCATCGTCCCCGAGTTGAACGCACACCTGGGCAAGCTGCATGTAACCGATCCAGAATTCCGGATCAACGACGATCGCCTGCCGCGCGAATTGGAGTGCTTCGGAATAGCGCCGGCCGGCGAACGCCAATTGTGACGAGAGAGCATGGTGCATGGCGTAGAGCGGATCGAGTTCTCTCGCGCGGCGCATGGCCGAAGCTGCTTCCTCGTGACGGCGCATGTGGGAGAGGGTGACCCCTAGCATACGGTGGGCAAAAGCATAACTGGGATCGAAGGTGATTGCCCTGCGAAACGCTGCCTCGGCGGCAGGCCACTCCCAATCGAGCCAGAACTTCAGAAATCCCAGTGAGGCCAGCACTTCGGGGAGTTCGGGGCTGACGCTGAGAGCATGGGCTACGGCTTCACGGGCGCGAGGGCGCACTACGAGAGGCACCGCGTCGCCGTTGATCGGACCTCCCGAATAGGCATCCGCCAATCCAGACCAGGCGAGAGCGTAATTCGGATCAAGATCGGTCGCGTGCGAAAAATATTCGATGGCGCGCCGCGTGGTTGGAGGCGTCGATAGGTTCCAGACATGACGTCCGCGGAGGTAGAGATCGTAAGCAGCGGGATTTTGCGTCTGGCGCTTGGCCAGCGCAGTCAGCCGCTCGGGAGAGAGGCGCAGGCGGATTTGCTCCGCGATTGTAATGCTCAGCTCGCGCTGAAACGCCAGCATGCTGCTGGGCTCGCTGTCGTAAGAGGCTGACCAGATGCGGACCTGGTCGCTCACGCGAATCAGTTTTGAGGTGATGCGAAGGCGTCCGCCTTCGGCACGCAGTGAGCTTTCGATTAGATAGGCGGTATCGAGTTCGCGCCCAATTTCAGCCAGCGTCTTGGTGGTGCGCTTGTAGGTCATTACCGAAGTGCGTCCAATCACGCTGATGTGGCCTGGATCTATCTGTCCGAGGGAGGCGATGGTCTCTTCCGTTAGTCCGTCGGCGAGGTACTCGCGGTCGAGCCCAGCGCCAATGTTTTCAAACGGCAGAACGCCCACCGTCACATGATCGGGTTCCTGACGAGGGGCCTGAGGGCTGCCCGTGATGGGAGAAGTGAAACGATATCCCCTGCCCGGAATTGTGACGATATAGCGGTTCTGGCCGCGGCTCTCTCCCAACACGCGACGCAAAGCGGAGATGTTCTGGTTGAGGTTGTTCTCTTCCACGATAGTGTCGGGCCAGATAGCCCGCATCAATTCTTCTTTGGTTACCACCTCACCTTGATGCTCGACCAGGTGGAGCAGGGTATCGAAAGCCTTTGGAGTGAGTGGCACGGGCCCATCATCGTCACGGCGTAGCAGCAGCCGCTTGGCGGGATCTACGCGGAAGTCTCCAAAGTTGTAGCTCAAAGGCTTGGTCGAATTCGTGGCTGGCCCTGGCAATTCCGGTCTCCACTATTCAGAAGTCTTTCACAAAATTTCAGGCGGACGCCAAAGACTTTCATCTCCGGGTGGGAAGAGTATATGCCGCAGTGCAAGCCAATTTCAAAACAAGGAGAAACATCATGAAATCTAGATTCTGGAAAGCCACTTCCGCACTGGCATTGGGGTTGATGCTGGTTCTGTCACTTGGCCGCGGCGCAATGGCGCAGTCGGCGGAAACGCACGCCTCACCCACCCTGCATGGGACGTGGATTGTGGCGGTGCAAATCCGTAACTGTCAAACCGGCGCTCCGCTGGGGATGCCATTCCGTTCACTGCTATCCTTTGCTGCGGGAGGAACCGTAACGGAGACAACGGAGAACCCGATGTTCTATCCGGCCCTGCGCGGGCCCGGCCATGGGATATGGAGCCGAACGGGCTCTCACAACTTCAAGGCTTCGACGACAGCGTTTATTGCCCTGAACGGGTCTCTGGTAAAGACCCAGAGGATTGGCCAGAACATTGAAATTTCCACTGACCCAAATCAATTCACCACCACGTCAGCCGTGGTGGAATTTTTCGATCCCGATGGTAATCTGATTCAGAAGGGATGCGCCAGTGCGGTCGGCGTACGATATCGATTTCAATAGTCTATGCCTTGGAGTTTCTGGCGTGGGTTCGTAACTTGAACTCACGCCATTCCCTCCGGGCGTCTATCGCCTTGACCGGGTGAAGCGAAGCGGGTTGCGCTGGGGACAGGTGCAAAAACCATCCCTCGCCGAGGGAACTTTTCCCCTCTCGCGTCGTATATATGTCTATGCAGGCGCTCAGCGATCTCTTCGGACAGACCTTCCAGGCTCTCTGGGCGCACAAACTGCGCACGTTCCTGACTATGTTCGGCATCGCCTGGGGCGTCGGCTCCCTCCTGCTGCTGGTCGGATTGGGCGAAGGCTTCCGCACCGGCAATCAGCGCGGGCTCGCCGAGATTGGCGAAAACATCATCATGATCTGGCCTGGCGTCGCTCCCGCCGTGGCCGGACAGCATAATGCCGGCAAACGCTATTACCTCACTGAGCAAGACGCCGCCGACATCTCGACCCAGGCCCCCCACGTGGGCCGCTTTGCCGGAGTCATCCAACGCAGCGATATCCACGCCGTGAGCGCCTTTCAGAACTACGGTCCTCAATTGCAGGGCGTACCCGCTATTTACAACCAGATCCGCAACCTTCCCCCCGGCAGCGGACGCTGGCTCAATCAGGCGGACGTCGATCAGAAGCGCAACGTCATCGTCATCGGTGACGAGGTCCGCAAGCAGCTCTTTCCCGATTCCAATGAGACCGCGCACCCGCTCGGGGCATTCATTTTGCTCAACGGAGTTCGCTTTCAGGTGGTCGGCACCATCGCTAAGATCGGACGTGATTCGGGCATGAACGGCGCCAACTCACGCGCTTACATTCCCATCACCACCATGAGTCAGTACTGGCCGGTAAAGGGCGATAACGTGCCTCCGGATGCGCTTTCCACTATCAATTACAGCCCTATTACCCGCGCCGACCACGAGTTGGCAAAACAGGAAGTCCATCACATCGTTGCCCGCAATCACGGATTTGATGAAACCAATGCTGAGGCGTTCGAAGAGTGGGACACCGTGCAATCCGCCGACATGGTGGGCAAAATTTTCACCGCCATGGATATGTTTCTCGGCAGCGTCGGCATCGTGACCCTTATGCTGGGCGCCATAGGCGTCATAAATATCATGTTGGTCTCCGTCAGCGAGCGCACCCGCGAAATCGGATTGCGCAAGGCCCTCGGCGCCACCAGCTTCAACGTGCTCGCGCAATTCTGCTTCGAAGGTGCGTTCCTCACCATCGGCAGCGGACTGCTGGGCATGGGCGGTGCGTGGCTCTTGATGGCCGCGCTCCATCAGTTGCCGGCGCAAGGGGGATTCGATCCGCCTACTCTTGTGCCCGCCTCCGCCGCGCTGGCCATCGGTTCTCTGGCTATCGCCGGTATCGCCGCCGGACTCTATCCCGCAAGACAAGCCGCCAAACTCGCGCCCATCGAAGCCCTCAGGAGAGATTAACCTTATGCTCCGCGACATCATCGGCCAGTCCTTCGATGCCCTCAAATATAATCGCCGTCGTACCACCCTCACCATGCTGGGCATGGCCTGGGGCATTGCCACCGTTGTCCTGCTCATCGCTTACGGCAACGGTTTCGGACGCGCCATCGATGCCATTTTTTCAAACTTCGGCACGCGCATCATTGGCGTCTTTCCCGGTAAAACCACCCTGCAGGCGGGCGGCAGCAAAGCCGGCGTCGAGGTAAGACTCAATGAGGATGACGTCGACAAACTAGCAAACTCTGTTCCCGCCATCCGCCACATCAGCCCCGAAGTCTCCGACACCTACCCTGTACAAGCAGATAACCGCAGCTACAATTTCACCGTCAGCGGAGACTATGCGAGCGTTGCTCAGATTCGCGCCCTCGTCCTCGATGCCGGCAGCTTCTTCACCCGGGAGGACAATCAAACCAAAGCGCGGGTCGTGGTTTTGTCGTCGGATGCAAAAGAAAAGCTCTTCTCCGGCATGGACCCGATCGGCCAACCGGTGCGCATCAAAGGCATCAGCTTCACCGTTATCGGATATCTGAAGCCCAAGATGGAAGAGGAGGGCGGCGACAACGACATCAACCGCACTCTTTATGTGCCCTATCGCAGCATGGGCGACATCAAAGACATCCGCTACCCCACCGCTCTCTGGCTCAGCTACGAAGGCGATCGCTGGGAGTTGATTGAGCACGGACTTCGCGAGACCCTCGCCCTCGCCCATGGCTTCAATCCGCGGGATGAAATGGCGGTCCACGTCTTCAACGCCATGAAGCAGGTAACCCAGTTCCACATCATCACCATGGGGCTCAAAATTCTGCTCGGCTTCATCGGTACCCTTACCCTTGGCATCGGCGGCATCGGGCTCATGAACATCATGCTCGTCTCCGTCACCCAGCGCACCCGCGAGATCGGCATCGAAAAAGCGCTAGGCGCTCGCCGCCGCGACATCCTGCTCCAATTTCTTGCCGAAGCCATGGCCATCACCTTCGCTGGAGGCGCATTCGGCATCCTGCTCGCCTATGCGGTTTCCATTGGCGTCGGGCGCATTACCTTCTACAGCGCCCTCGCCAAAAATGCCGAGGCCGCCGACATCCGCTTGCTCATTGATCCCGCGACCCTGATCGCCGCCACCATTATCCTCGCCTTCGTAGGATTGATCAGCGGTATGGTTCCCGCCGTTCATGCCTCTAAACTCGATCCCATCGAAGCCCTGCGCTACGAATAGACTATGGCTGAATCCGAGCATCCGGACAGATGACTGCTACCCCTGCGTCTTCATCACCCGCACAGGCGCCTGTGAGCCCGTCGGTCGTTGTTGCATCAGACTGACCCCATATCCGATCACGAACGTCAGAATCGACCCTATCGGCACATACCAGGTGAATGCGATCTCCGGCACGGGGATGCCGAAGCGCGCGCCTTGCCATATCACCAAATTCATGGCGAGGCCGCAGATCATACCGATGATGGCGCCGTCTTCTGTGGCGCGTTTGGTGAGGGTGCCAAGCAAAAATACCCCCAGCAGCCCTCCATAGGCGACGGAGGCAATAGCCAGTCCGACTTCGACCACCCGTCCGCCGCCGCGCGAGAGGATAGCGAGACCGAAGAGCACGACGCCCCAGACAATGGTGAGCCAGCGCGATATCCAGACGCGACTTTTGTCAGAGGAGCCGGGAAACATTTGCGCATAAAAATCAATCACCGATGTCGAAGATAGCGAATTGAGCGCCGCCGATAGGTTCGACATCGCGGCGGCTAGGATGGCGGCAATCAGCAGTCCGGAGATGCCGTGCGGCATGCGGGTGACAATAAACGTGGGGAAGATGCGGTCCGAGGTGGTAGTGAACTTCGCGCCGTGGTAGAGGACGAAGAGTCCCGCGCCCACCAGCAGGAAAAAGGAAAACTGCATGAACACGAAGACGCCGCTCGAAAGCAAGGCAAGGCGAGATTCCACCTGATTCTTGGCGGCGAGCAGACGCTGCACCATGAGTTGATCGGTGCCGTGACTAGCGGTGGTGAGAAATGCTCCGCCGATCAGGCCAGCGAAAATGGTGTAAGGCTGCGCCGGGCTGAGGGAGAAGTTCCAGATGTGAAATTTGCCGGCAGCCGATGCGGTCGCGTGCAGCGTACTCCACCCGCCGGGGATGAGATGGAGGATGGTGGCGAGGCCGATGGCGGTGCCGGCCATATAGATCGCCATCTGCACCACGTCGGTCCATATGACGGCGGTGAGGCCGCCCTCGAAGGTGTAGATGAGGGTGAGCAGGGTGATGATGCCGATGGCGGCGATGTCGCTGTGCAAAGTGGGCGTGAATCCGAGGGCGATGCTGATGACCAGCGAGACGGCGTA
>JBDTLH010000226.1:0-12868 GCA_039934875.1 Acidobacteriaceae bacterium
AGAAGTCCTTCTACGACGGACTGACCCTGGGAGGAACTTTCGAGATCGCGGATGGCAAGTTTACCAATCCGCAGACCCAGGGAGATATAGAAGCCTTAAGTGAACAAGCGGAAGGTAACCCCAAGGGCGTTCCCGATGCCATCGTATCGGACCTGAAGGGCCAAGGCATGCTGCGGCAGGGAATATTGGATTTTAGCGATGTAACCGTTCTGGCTCCCGGCATCCACGCGAAGCTGCATGGCACCCTCGACGTTGCCACCAAAGAACTTGATTTGCGAGGGACTGCCTTTGGCGACGTCACCCTGGCAAACTCCACCACCGGTATGAAATCGTTTCTGCTCAAGATCATTGGCCCCTTCCTCAAAAAGAACCACAAGGGAGGTTCCGTGATTCCGTTCACTATCAAAGGGAAGTATCCGCACGTCACTTATAAAACTGACCCAATGTAGTTAGAGGACGAGACACTCATCCGGTGTATCCTCCATCCATGAAGCTGCTATTCACGGCCGCCGTACTCCTGCTCGTTGCTCTGGGCGCTTTATCCTGCGTTGGCCAGCAACCGTATCCTAAGCCGCAAATCGCATCCGCCGCGGGAAAGCTCGCGCCGGATTTCACGCTCGAAGATTCCCAGGGCAAACCCTTCACGCTTTCGCAGCAGCGTGGCCATGACGTTGTGCTCTATTTCTACCGCGGCTACTGGTGACCGTTCTGCATGAAGCAACTGCGCGAGTTCGCGCAGCGTAAAGCAGATTTCGACAAGCTGGATACGGAATTGGTGGCAATCAGCATAGACGACCGTGATCACGCCCATAAAGTATTTACCGAGATTGCCCACCGCAATGTGCGCATCCTGAGCGACCCCGGAGCAAAGGTGATTCAGCAGTATGGCCTGTTGCATAGCAAGGGCCACGCCGACCAGGACATCGCAATCCGCGCCACCCTCTACATCGATAAGGGCGGCAAAGAGGTGTTCCGCCGCGTCAGCCAAACCGTCCCGGACATACCTACCGCCGATGAAGTTTTGAATAAAATACGAGCAGCGCAGCGCCAGTGAGCTTTCTTTGGCCCAACATCGGATAGAGGGTGTAATCTGGTGCAAACCATGGCTAGCAGCACCGTCCCCTCCTCCGCGCTCTTCCTTGTCCGTCTGCTCGTCGGATGGGTTTTTCTGGTAGAAGGCATTCTTAAGTTCATGTGGCCGGAGCAACTTGGCTACGGACGCTTCCTCAAGATAGGCATTCCCGGCGCACACTTCGCCGCACCCATCGTCGGCGGCCTTGAAATCCTCTGCGGCATTCTGCTTATCGTCGGACTATTCACCCGCTTCGCCGCCGTGCTTCTCCTGATTGATATATGTGTTGCGATCGTCTCCACCAAGGTCCCCATTTTGCTAGGGCATAATGTGTGGCACTTCCAACTCGCCGACAACGTTAAGCGCTACGGTGTCCTCAGCATGTTGCATGAATCGCGCACCGATTTTTCCATGCTGTTGGGCCTCATCATCATCCTGATCACCGGACACGGCGCCGCCGCAATCGATTATGCCCGCAAGCGCAGCGGCACCGGACGGCGCGTAGTTCGCAACAGCTAGCGCCCTCCCTTACCTCTGACGGATTATAGAGCGCCGCTTTTTTGCGCGTATCCGGGCTGAGCGGGAAACCGTAGTACTCCTACGTCTTCCGGAATAATTCATTCGGGGTTCCTGCATTGCTCACCTTTGCTTGCCGTTCAATCCGCGTCTATCCGCGAAATCCGCAGCCTGTTCTTGCAACCGTCCTGCTACACTGCCCCTCTAAGGTATGAGTGGATCACCGCATGTACAGCATCGTCATTCCCGCTTACAACGAGGGCCAGCGCCTCGCACCCACCCTGGAGAAAGTGCTGGCCCACATTGCCGAGCAGCGTTGGAGCGCGGAGGTCCTGGTGGTTAACGACGGTTCGACCGACAATACCGCCGATATCGTTCACGCCTACTCTCGTGCCAACCCATCTCTGCGCCTTATAGAGAACCCGGGCAACCGGGGCAAAGGCTTCGCGGTAAAAAATGGGATGCTGCACGCCTCCGGCGCCGTTCTGCTGATGACCGATGCCGACCTCTCCTCGCCCATCACCGAAGCGGGCAAACTCTTTGCCGCCATAGAAAGCGGCGCCGACATCGCCATCGGCTCCCGCTGGGTCAACCCCGCCCTGCAAACCGTGCGCCAGCCCTGGTATCGCCAGCTCGGCGGCCGCGGCTTTAACATGGTCATTCGCGCCATCCTCGGCCTTCGGCAGAAGGATACGCAGTGCGGATTCAAGGCATTCACCCGCCCCGCGGCGCAGCGGCTCTTTCCCCTGCAACACGTCGACCGCTGGGGCTTCGACCCCGAACTCTTGTTCCTAGCCAAACGATTTAAGATGCGCGTGGATGAGGTTGGCGTCGAATGGGCGCACGACGAGCGCTCCAAAATCAATCCCCTCAAGGACGGCTTTCGCATCGTCAATGACGCTTTGCAGGTACGCAAGAACGCCCGCGCCGGCATCTACGGCAGTGTCCATGCCGCCACCGCATGACTGCTCGCGATTGTGATCGCCTTGCGGCTTGAGTCCTGAGCTTTTTGGCATCCTGACGCTAAGACTCGAAGAGCTATCGCCGCTTCAACAGATCTCGCACGCTCTCCAGCTCCTGCTTGATCTTCTTGAGCTCCGCCGCTTTGCTCTTGCCCTTCCCCGCCGCGCCGGAAAACAACATCGGCTGCCGCCGCGCCTTGCTGGATTCCTCCTTCATGAACTGCCGCGCCCCGGCAATGGTGTATCCGTCCTGGTAAAGCAGCCGCTGGATGTGCAACGCCAACTCCACATCCCGCTGGCGATAGAGCCGCTGCCCGGTGCTCGACTTGGTCGGCTTCAACTGCGGAAACTCCGTCTCCCAGAAGCGCAGCACATAGGCCTCCAGTTGCAGCAGCTCCGCTACTTCTCCAATGCGGAAATACAACTTATCGGGCACTGTCACCTCGATAGGCTGTGCTTTCTTCTTCGCTGCCGTAGCCTTGGCCATCTCCGCATCATGCTATCATCGACGCCGCCCCATGCAAGCAATATCTGCATCCTCCTTGCGCCGCACCCGCCCCTTCATTTAGCTTCGCTGATAGATACCGGATGATGACTTCGCCTAACCTGTGCCACCGCTGCGGCAACCATTTAGAGCAAGGTGCTGCCTTCTGTACCCAATGCGGTGCGCCTCAGATCAGAGTAAACCTGCCCGAAGCCGTGCCCTCCGGATCCCCACCTTCCGAAGCCCCTGGGCACGGGCTCGCTCCGGACGTTTCCACAACAATGAACGGTCAAATCCAGTGGCAGCGTGCCTTTCTCGCCACCTTTCTGCCAGCGGTCGCCGCCATTCTTCTGCTGATGGTCAATCCCTTCTTTTCCTACTCCTTCTTTGTCTGGATCGGCCTCGCCGGTTACCTCAGCGTGCGCTTCTATCGCCGCCGCGCCGCCGCCGCGCTCATTAACGCCGGCATAGGGGCACGTCTCGGCGCTGTCGTGGGATTGTTCTGTTTCCTGTTGGAATCCATCCTCATCGCCATCGGATACGTGGTCGAGCGCGCCTCCGGTAACGACGTGCGCAAACTCCTCTCCGACCAGATGCACAACGCCGTCGCTGCCAATCCCAATCCCGATGCGGTAAAGATGGTGAACCAGCTTCTGGATCGGCCCCACGCCCTGGTGCTGCTGCTGGTGATTGCCGCCTGCATCCTCTTCGTAAGTTTTCTACTTGCCGCGACCCTGGGCGGTACACTCGCCGGAGCCGCCCAGTCCCGCAACCGTACCCCGCGTTGAGACAGACCGCCCTACCGCTTGCGGGAAGGCAGCGGTGTGGGGCATGGCGCGCTTCGGCGCCCGAGGCACAAACCCGCTCTTCGAGCAAACCTTTCAGCCGGGAGATATATCCCGCTTAAGCCGCCGAGGGGTGCTCCCAGTTGCCTCTACCCACACTACAACCGTATGATTCTCTTTTCCCTATGACAACCACTTCTACCGCCGAACTGCGCGAAAAAGCCCGCATCATGTCCGCCTCCGAGATCGAGCGCACCCTCGTTCGCCTCGCGCACGAAATGGTCGAGAAAAACAACGGCGCCGACAATCTTGCGCTGGTCGGAATCAAGCGCCGCGGCGTCCCCCTCGCTCAGCGCCTCGCCAAACTCATCTCCGATATCGAGAAAAAGCCCGTCGCCGTCGGCACCCTCGATATCCAGTTCTATCGCGATGACCTCTCCACCGAAGGCCCTAAACCCATCGTCCATCCCGGCGAAATCGGCTTCGATGTCAACGGCAAAAACGTGGTCCTCTGCGACGACGTCCTCTACACCGGACGCACCATTCGCGCCGCCCTCGACGCCCTTTTCGACCACGGACGCCCCCAGCGCGTGCAGCTCATGGCGCTCATCGATCGCGGCTGGCGCGAGCTGCCCATCGAAGCGCAATTCATCGGACGCAACGTGCAGACCTCCGCCCGCGAAATAATCGAAGTAAAATTGCGCGAAATCGACGACTCCGAAGAAGTCCTCGTCATGGAAAGGACCGGCGCGTGAACGGAGATTCTTGGCTTTTCCCCCTTGATCCCTCTTATCACCGCTCGTCATTGTTAATCACCGCCCAACTACCTTGAACGGCTCTATGCCTCCGACCACTCACCCCTTCTCCACCGGATCGCTGCTCGACACCGCCTCCCTCTCCCGCGCCGAGATCCTGCATCTGCTCTCCGACGCCCGCAGGTTCGCCGTCCCCCGCTCCAACGAATTGCTCGCCACCGCTCCCGGAAAAACCGTTGCTCTGCTCTTTTACGAGGCCAGCACCCGTACCCGCATCTCTTTCGAATTCGCCGCGAAATCCATCGGCGCCGTCACCACCATCGTCACCGCCAATGTCTCGAGCATCGACAAAGGGGAGTCCCTCATCGACACCGGACTCACTCTTCAGGCGCTCGGCTCCGACAGCATCGTCATCCGCCATCCCTCCGCCGGCGCGTCCCACGCCCTCGCCCGCACCCTTCGCATCCCGGTCATCAACGCCGGAGACGGCACCCATGAACATCCCACACAGGCCCTGCTCGACGCCTACACCCTCTTGCAACACCGCCCCTCGCTCGACCGCCTGCGCATCACCATCGTCGGAGATATCCTGCACAGCCGCGTCACCCGCTCCAACCTTCATCTGCTGGTCAAGCTGGGCGCCCAGGTCACCCTCTGCGGCCCTGAGGCGCTCTTGCCCGACGGCTTTCGAGATATCGTAGATTACGAATACCGCGCGCAGGTCACCATCCAGCGCGAACTCGATAATGCCCTGTCCAATGCCGATGCAGTGATGATGCTGCGCATCCAGAAAGAGCGTCTCGAAGGATTTGAGGTGGATCTCGCTACCTATGTCCGCGACTATCAACTCAACTCGGAACGCCGCGGCCGCGCCGATCCCGACCTGCTGATCATGCACCCCGGCCCCATGATCCGCGGCCTGGAAATCTCCAGCGAAGTGGCTGACGGCCTCGGCTCCCTCGTCCTCGAACAAGTCACCAACGGCGTCTTCATCCGCCGCTCCGTCCTGGCTCGCGCATTGCAAAGGGACAGTGATGAACGATAAGCAAAAAAGCAAGCGGGGCCGCCGATCAACGCCGATCAGGACAGGAAGGGAAAACATGCCCTTGCTAGTCAGCGATTTGCAAGAGGACGGTGATTAACGGTGATGAACGATGATAGGACCACCGAGATCATTGGAGTGGAAGAGCGGACAGAGAAGTTTCAGATTTGTGCGGAGAACCCAAGAGAATTTCTGCACAGTGAAATAACGGACCGGATCATCAAGGTGTTCTACGAGGTGTACAACGAACTCGGCCAGGGCTTCCTCGAAGCGGTTTACGAAACGGCAATGTTTATCGCCCTCAAACAAGTCGGGGTGGAAAACGTACACAGGCAATTTGAGGTTCCCGTGACCTTTCGGGGTCAGCGAATTGGCTTGTATAAAGCTGATCTGCTCGTTGAATCATCCGTGATCGTCGAACTCAAAGCAGCCTCAATGATTGACAAGGCTCATGAAGCGCAATTGCTTAACTATTTACGTGCGACACCCTATGAAGTCGGACTCCTGCTCAATTTCGGAACGCGCCCGACGCTGCGCAGACTCAATTTTTCGAATCTTAGAAAGAATCATCGCTCCCCACCAATAATCAATGCCGAATAACGTTATCTGATAGCTTTTGGTCTTGCCTTATCATCGTTAATCACCGTCCAATATGATCCTGAGAAACGGCAGAATTGTAGATCCATCCAGGAATTTGCTGCGCCGCGCAGATCTCCACATCCGCGACGGTCGCATCGCCGAGCATACGAACGACGCCGACATCCTCGACGCGACCGGCCTCATCCTCTGCCCCGGCCTGATCGACATTCACGTGCACCTTCGCGAGCCCGGACAGGCCTACAAAGAAACCATCGCCAGCGGCACCCGCGCCGCCGCCGCCGGAGGCTTCACCGCCCTCTGCTGCATGCCCAATACCCAGCCGATCAACGATTCTCCCGAGATCACCCACTGGATGCAGTCTCCCCGGCGCGGCGCGGTTGTAAACGTATTTCCCATCGCCGCCGCCACTGTCGCCAGCCTCGGCGCGGAGCTCACCGACTACTCCGCCATGCACGCCGCCGGAGCAGTCGCCGTCACCGACGACGGCAAACCGGTTCTCGATGACGACGTCATGCGCAGTGCCCTCACCGCCGCCAAACGCGAAGGCATCCCGGTCATTCAACATGCGGAGGACACACGTCAGACCCAGCACGCTCCCATGAACGCCGGTCCCGTGGCCCTGCGCCTCGGACTTCGCGGATGGGCCGCCGATGCCGAAACCAGTATCGTCGAGCGCGACATCGCCCTTGCCGCAGAGACCGGCGCCCACCTCCACGTCGCCCACCTCTCCACCGCCGGAGCCATGGCCGCCGTGCGCAAAGCCAAAGCCGCCGGAGTCCACGTCACCTGCGAAGTCACCCCCCACCATTTCCTGCTTACGGACGAATCCATCGCCACTTTCCGCTATGACACCAATTTCAAGATGAATCCGCCGCTGCGCAGCGAGCACGATCGCGAGGCCCTCATTGCCGGCATCTTCGACGGCACTGTGGACGCTATCGCCACTGACCATGCTCCCCATGCCGCGCATGAAAAGCAGCAGGAGTTCGACCGCGCTCCCTTCGGAATCACCGGCCTCGAAACCGCCCTTGGGCTCTCCCTCGAAGAGTTGCACCGCAAGCGCGGCCTCCCCCTCGATCGCCTGATCGCCCTGCTCTCCACCCGTCCCGCCGAACTGATGGGGTTGAAGGACCGCGGCACCCTCCGCCCCGGGGCCCACGCTGACATCACCCTATTCGACCCGCATGAGCGCTGGACCTACCACGCCCGGGACTCCCGATCAATGTCCAAGAACTCGCCCTTCGACGGCTACGAAATGCAGGGCCGCGTAAGGTACACCATCGTTGCCGGCAAAATCGTCTTTCAGGCATAATCTCCCCTCGGTGAAAACGTCAGTCGAGCAGATGCCTTATCCAGCGTCCTTCGAAGCTGCGCGATATCTTAGCCGGCGCATAGAGTTGGCCGCGTGAATGACGGCCGGCGATCTAGCCTGGCATTCCTCGAGATGCTTGCGCAGTTGGATCCGCTGTTCTTTTAGATCGAGAACATCGCTGTCTTCTATCTTCTTGCCCACTACAATGCGATAAGGCTCGCCGGGTACGGACAAGAACGCTCCATCGAATGTAGGGGCTTCTCCCCGCTTGCGATGGAAGAGATAGTATCCCGTTCCGGCCGCGATCCTCCCGCTGGTTCCGCTGTACTCGTAATAGCAGCCCTCACCCGTCTTCATTGCCTGTCCCGCGCCGGAAAAATCATAGGGCGCTGTTACTTGCGTGGGGTCATCCGCCCCCATCACCTGGTTCGCCAGGTAGGTGTCACCCTTGACTGAGAAGCCATTCGACGCGGCATCTGTCTCTATCATCAGGACCGAACCTTCCACTAACTCCCAATCGCCGCCCGCTCCTTCATAGACCGCGTCAACCCACCAGCCATCGACCACGCCCGCATTGGGAAAATCGATCTTGGAATGGTCCGGGCGGTCATCGGACGATTGCAGGTATTTGAGCAGCAGCGCGCGCTCTTCTTTCCCGTCGAACGCCAGAGATGTATCGTCGATCTTGTAGCCGAAGACCTCGCGGCTGCTAACCACGCCTCCCCCCTTATCTAATCCGGTGCCGGTAAAAAAGCCTCTGCTCTCAAATTTATCGTCATCCATCCAGAACTTGTAATAGCCAACTCCGGTCCCGCTGTGCTCTCGGTCTCCGCGCCCGAATTCATATCCTTCGTAGTAAAAATAGAGGGTCGCGCTGCTGCCCTTGGATCCCTTGCCTTCAAAAGCCCCCAGCCGCTGTGCATGATCGGCAACGGCACTGCGTTCGAGATGCTCCCGCAAATAAGCAGTGCCTTGCACCCGGAAGCCTGTCCCAGAGCTGGTGATCTTGACGATCGAACCTCGAATCAATGGCTGGCCCGCGCGATCGGCGTCGCTCACCCCATAGAGCCAATGGCCATCGACAACGCCTACACCCAGCAGCGAAACGGGCTTCTTCCGATCAAACCAATACTCGGAGACAAAGATCACAAAGAATCCGACGACGAATACGCAAAAAATGAGGACCAGTTTGTACTTGATCTGATGGATGTTGGTGCCAAACGCTTCGGAGAGCGCAAGCAGCGCCGCAACGATGCCGCCAATGATTCCATGCCGGCGTATCTCTCCCCCTTCGGGAGTAGTGAGATGCTCCCACAGACCCGAAATCCAATCGCCCATAGGCGCCTCCCTCCCTATGCGTGAGGCACTGCCATCTTAGCGCAAGCGCAACTTGCGAGCGAAAGATCATCTTTCATGTTTTGCCGCTGAGGCGCTATGCAGCCTGGAATATCAGCCGGCCGATCTCGCCGGCGGTGTCGAATGCGGCGGCGGCGCTACCTTCCGCGTGAACTCGCTGCGCTCGCGCACAAGCCTGTTTATCCACTGCATTTATCTGTAGCGATCTTCAGTCGCTATACACTCTCCGAAGTATCATCCTGTGACCACAGCGTCCTTTGCTGTGGTCACGGGACCTATGCAGTTCAGCCGAACAACGGCGTATATATACCTAAACACTTCTTTTAAGACGAACTATTTCACCCGCTCATAGGGATAGCTGGCAAGCTTGAATTGCTGATTGAGGTATGTCCCCTTGGAGGCGGCCTCCATGAAAGCCGCATACTCTTCAGGAGGGACATCGAGTAGCGATTGACTACCCGATCGGCAGCTACCTCCTCAATATCTCTCCACCATCTGCGGTGTTCCTGAACCGAAATAAAGTTTCCACGGATTGGGACCGCTATAAAGAACTTGCGCTTCAGATAATCGAAAAAGAAGTCCGACACATTCTCTCATCAGGCAAACGAACTGAGACCCGGTTGGTCGCTGTTCGCGAACTGATTCCAGATTCGATCACGGATCGGCACGAGGCTGTTGTGGAGAGGTCGACTCCTCCGGCTCCTGGTACCCAGGTCACCTGGGAGTCTCCTTCTGGCCGCAACTCGTCAAAGTGAAAAATCGAGGCCCCCAGAATACTCGGATCAGGCTTCCTGACGGTCGAACGGAAAAAGTGCCCAACTCCCGGCTGAAGTGGTCTTGCCACTAGTCAACTAGTCAGATAGTCAGATAAGATCATTCCATGAGCGCTCGGACAACAAATACTGGACCCAAGTCGTCCGCGAAGCGGCGTATGCAGCGCCTCGGACATTGGAAGCTTGAGGACGCTAAGGCAAGGCTGAGCGAAGTCGTACGCCGGGCGAAATCTGAGGGCCCGCAGGTGGTTACCGTTCGCGGAGAAGAAGCGGCTGTGGTTTTGTCCGCCGAAGAGTTCGCGGAACTCTCGCCTGCCTCTTCGCGCCGCAGTTCGCTGGTGGACTTCCTGGAATCGCTGCCTTTAGCGGCAGCAGTCCTTGAGCGCGAGCCAGACAGCGGACGGGATCGTGAATGTGAAACTTAGTTGTGAACGGTTTCCTGCTTGATACCAATGTGGTCGCCGAAATCAGCGGAAAGAGGGCCGATGCGCGGGTGCGGCAATGGTTCGATGCGCAGGACGAGAGCACGCTCTTTCTCAGCATTCTGACCATCGGAGAGTATCAGAAGGGGATCCACAACTTGCCTGTCGGCGATCCGCGGAGAGCGCCCCTTGCCGCCGCAGTCGCTGCTCTGGAAGAGCGCTTCACGCGCCGCATCCTTTCCGTCAGTGATGCGATAGTCCGTCGCTGGGGCGTTTTGAGCGGTGAAATTAAACGAAAAACCGGGCACGCCCCTTCCGTCATTGACACCCTGCTCGCCGCCACTGCGCTGGAGCGCCACCTCTATCTAATCACGCGAAATGTGCATGACTTCAAGCACACCGAATCGCAAGTGTTCAATCCGTGGAAAAATGATCTTAATGGTTTGAGGGTGCGACGACTGTGAGGCCCACAATTTGAGTACCGTCAGGCAGCAGGCTTAGCTTCGTTTCGGTTACGAGCCCGCGCTCTTGCCCCTCTCCAAAAATTCTTTCAGATGTTTCGCGATCGCCTCTGCCATGGACTGTTGATTCTTTCCGCCGCGCTGTTTATTCACGGAGTAAGCCCAAAGTAGCTTGGTGGAGTTCGATTCAACCAGTTGCACTGACACCGTGCCTTTATCTTCTATTCCCGCGCAATAGGCGAAGAGACAACGCGCAATTTTTCCGCCTGTGCTTTCCGTTTTGATTTCGACAGGCGCTGCCTTCAGAACATAGGTGGATTTGGCGGAATCGGTCACAACATCGATTGGAACGGATTTCTTCTGAATTGCAGCAGCAATGTAGGTTTCAAATCCATTCTGCGGTTCGATGTAAACCGAGGCCCTAGAATTCTGGGCCACTGCTGAAATTGTGGCGAAAAACATGATTAGCAGCGTTGGGATTTTAATCAATTGTGAGTTCCTCAAGTGGTGCGAGAACAATAGCATCTCTGGATTAAGGACTGCAACGTAAATCTTAGGCAAACAACCCTCCGTCCTCTGACATTTGGCTCGGCTGAGTTGCGATGGCGTCAGGCTGGCTGCGCGAATCTCACGCTTCGGGCGCTTCACGCAAGAATGACACGGCATAAAGAACATGCGGGGCTGGCGTATCAGCGCGAACTCGGACTTCGCGACTTCGCGACAACCCAACGGAAAGGGCCAACGACTACTCTCCCACAAGAACAACTTGCAGTACCATCGGCTCAGCGGGGCTTAACTTCCGTCTCAAGCCCTTTGCAGCCGCTTCAGGTGCAGGGCCTCGGAGTGGACTTGCGAAAGATCATAGTGCGCTTGCTGGGTAAGCCAGCTCTCCGCGCTACCGCCGAAGACCTTCCACAGTCTCACCGCCATCTCGGGAGAGATGCCGCGCCTTCCGTTCACCAGCTCTGAAAGCGTAGTCCGCGTTACACCAAGGGCTGTCGCTGCATCCGTAATGGTCAGACCCAAAGGCTCGATGCAGTTGCGCAACACAAATCCGCCGGGGTGGGGAGGGGCTTTCATGGGCATAATCTTCTGCCTCCTTCTTTAGTGATAATCGATATAGTCAACGCCTTCCGCATGTTGATCCGCAAAACGAAAAATTACCCGCCAGTTGGCGCGAACAGTAACAGCCCCAGGAACCCCTGAGTCCGCCCTTAAGCGGATGCAAGCGGAAGCCCGGCAGATCCATGTCCTCGGGCGAAGATGAAGCATCAAGGTGCGCCAAGGTATCCCGTAGCCTGCCCGCGTGTTCCGCAATCACGCCGCGCGGGTCGTCCTCCTGATAAAGACGTTTAAGCCCTTTGTGGCGGATCGAGCGAACCATTCTTCCATATAGCGTAATGCGTAACGTAACGCAGGTCAAGAAGAATTGGTATGCGAGGCGAGACTTATTCTCTTCCCGCCCCAAACGGAAAGCCCCGATTGGTCTCCCAATCGGGGCTTATTTATGTCGGCAACGACCTACTCTCCCACAAGAACAACTTGCAGTACCATCGGCTCAGCAGGGCTTAACTTCCGTGTTCGGGATGGGAACGGGTGGACCCCCTACGATATTGCCACCGACTTTGGATCGCAAAACGCCGGCAACATCCCTTTGCCCGCGCGGAGCGCTTTTGTTTAGCTAGAAGCTGATAGCTGGAAGCTGTTCTTGCACTCACTGCGAAATATAAAGATCAATGAGGACGAAGCCTCACAACTGAATAGATTGGTAAAGACGTTAATGCTGTCGCGGGTCATGGGTCACGAGCTTAAGCCCGTGACTCGTGACTTCGCAGCCTTGGTCAATGCATCGAGTAAATTTTATGATCAAGCCGAACGGGCGATTAGTATCGGTAAGCTGAACGTGTTACCACGCTTACACCTCCGACCTATCAAACAGATGGTCTTTCTGTGCCCTTCATTACCCTTGGGGTTGGGAGATCTAATCTTGGAGCATGCTTCCCGCTTATATGCATTCAGCGGTTATCATAACCGAACTTCGCTACCCAGCCGTGCCTTTGGCAAGACAACTGGAACACAAGAGGTTCGTCCATCCCGGTCCTCTCGTACTAAGGACAGCCCTCTTCAAATCTCCTACGCCCACAGCAGATAGAGACCGAACTGTCTCGCGACGTTCTGAACCCAGCTCGCGTGACGCTTTAATGGGCGAACAGCCCAACCCTTGGGACCTACTCCAGCCCCAGGATGCGCCGAGCCGACATCGAGGTGCCAAACCTTGCCGTCGATGTGAACTCTTGGGCAAGATCAGCCTGTTATCCCCGGGGTAGC
>JBDTLH010000227.1:0-5736 GCA_039934875.1 Acidobacteriaceae bacterium
TTCATGGCATACCCAAGATTCAGGATAAGCTGCGCACTCTCGAAGAGGTCGGCCTGGGTTATCTGCGACTGGGCCAATCCGCGAACACGCTGAGCGGAGGCGAAGCGCAGCGCATGAAGCTGGCCGCTCATCTCGGCACTCGGCGCAGTGAAGCCGCGCGTATCCAGGCTGCGCGGCAATTCGATGACGATTACGCCAGTGAGAATCCTGACCAGCATGAAGCCAAGCGGCGATATGCCAGCCGTCCTCTTTATATCTTCGACGAGCCCACCACGGGATTGCACTTCGACGACGTAAGCAAACTGCTGGCCGCGTTCCGCCGCCTTATCGAGGCGGGAGGCAGCGTGCTCGTCATCGAGCACAACCTCGATGTGATCAAGACCGCCGACTGGATCATTGATATGGGGCCCGAAGGCGGCAATCGCGGCGGCAAAATCGTTTTTGCTGGAACTCCGGAGGAGTTGTTGCGCGTTCCCGAATCACACACCGGAAATTGGCTGGCACGCGTTCTTCCCGGCTAATTCCGCTTCCGCGGTGAAGGCAGTTTCAGCCCGTGGCCCGTGACCCCCTTAGCCCTCTGCGTTACTCTATTCTCATGCGAGTAGTCATGGTGGCGCTCATCGCGGTCGCAACTCTCTCCGCCCAGACGCATACCACCGTGCGCCATCGGCAGGTCGAGGTCACGGACGAATCCGCTGCCGGCTTCAACCGCGCCCAGGACGCTATTGCGAAAGGCGATTTCGCCGCTGCCCGCACATTGTTGCAGCAATACACAACTACAAAGCCGGCTGATTACCGCGGATGGTACACCCTCGCCTATGCGGATTCGCGCTCCGGAGAAAAGCCCGCCGCCATTGAGCATTATAAGAAAGCGCTTCTGCTCAAGCCCGATCTCTTCGAAGCAAACTTGAACCTGGGACTGTTGCTCGCCCAATCCGGTGATCGCACCGCCGCTCTGCCCTATCTGCAAGCTGCCGTCGCTGAGAAACCAAGCGTGGATGATCCCGCGCAGCGAAACAAGGCACTCGCAAATGCATGGGATGCTCTGGGCAATCTGCAGTCAGGGGAAGAAGCCAAAGCCTCCTATCAAAAAGCCCTCGCACTGGATCCCCAGGATGAGAGCGCAAAGGCTGGACTACAGCGTGCCGGCGCTGAAACGGTTAATCACGGCTTTGCGAAGGGCGCTGCCTTATCCATTTCTGAGCTTGAGGGCATGCATGCGCAAAATCCGGAGAGCCTCACTGTCACAGCCCATCTCGCGGACGCCTATACCGAGGCTAAGCAGTATGCCAAAGCCGAACCCCTGCTGAAGCAGCTCGCCGCCGTCAAACCTGGCGATGCCACCGTCCAATACAACTACGGCGTCGTGCTGATGAACCTGCATCGGCCGCGGGAGGCGCAAAATTATTTCCTCAAGGCGCTGAAGCTCGATTCCAGGCTCTCCGGCGGCTATGGAAATCTTGCGATTGTGGCCGCGCAAAACCAAGACTACATGCTCAGCATGAGGGCGCTCGACGCTCGCGTTCAGCATCTGCCGGAAAATGCTGGGTCCCTGTTTCTGCGCGCCACCAACCTCGACCATCTGCAACAAGTCATGCCAGCGGCTATCATGTATCGCAAGTACCTCGCCATCGCGCATGGCGAGTCGCCGGACAACGAGTGGCAGGCGAAGCATCGCCTGATCGCGCTCGATCCGCATAATCAGACCAAAGGCAAGGAACTGGAAAAGGAGAAAGCCAAGTGAGGCGCATCGTTACCGCTCTGTTGCTCCTCTGCGCGGTTTGCGCGTGCGGATTCGCCTCCAGCACGCCGCAGGACCCGGTGGAGAAGGCGCGCGAGCACGCCGCGCACGCCAGCCTCAAAAAACAGGCAAAGGCCGACGTCGAACTGGTGCGCGCTCTGGTGGACCGCGCCGGGGAACTCTACACCGCCCAGAAATTTGACGAATCAGCCAAAGCGATCGACGAAGCCGGCACTGTGCTCGCCGCGGCCCGCGCCAGCGCCGAACAGCACAAGCACGACATCAAACAATGCGACCTCATCCTTGATCCGGTAGAACGCCGCCTCAAGGACTATTCCAACTCATTCGCCACCCAAGACCGTCCGCGTGTCTTGGCGCTGCTCAAGCAGGTGCAGGCGATGCGCGACGAGCTGCTCAAAATGCTCTTTGAGACATAGCCATGAAAATCACAGCTTCAATTCTCCTCCTCCTGCTGCTGACCACCTTCGCCGCCGCCCAGGTCGGACAGACGCGCCGCGATCCCATGACCGACAAAGAAGTGGACCAGATGCGCGAATACCGCGACCAGGCGGACAAGCGCGTCCACTTGATGGTCACCATCATTCAAAAGCGTATGGACGAGCTCGCCAAACTGGAGAAAACTCCCACTGCGGTGAAGCCTGCCGAGCGGGGCGGCGCCACCCACGATCTGCTCGAAGACATCACCAACCTGATCGACGAGTTCGACGACAATATCGACACCTTCTTGAACGAGCAGGATGACATTCGCAAGCAGCTCAACGAGGCAGTGACCATGGAAACCGCACTCCTGGCCCACCTCAACGCCATCAAGACCTCCGATGCCGGCAAGCCGTGGTTTTCGGACTACAGCTTTCAACTCAACGACGCCATCGAGGCTGTGACCGGCAGCTTGCAGAGCAACAAAGACGCAATCGCGCAAGACGAGAAGATTGTTAAAGCCAAGAAAGAAAAAGAGAAAGAGCAGGAGAAGGCGAGACAGCCGAGATAGCGATGAGTACCAACTGAATGGGCAGGAAAGGTGAGGACGATGAGAAAGTAACGATGGCCTTGGTATGGGCCGCTGCGGTCGCGTCGGTTATGTCGGTCACATTGCACCTTATCCATCCGGCCCAACCACAGCGGACAGCTTATGTAACTACAACTTTCGACAAAGTAATGAGTGCAGCGGTTACCGGTGGATTGATCTCGTTAGTGTTGCTGTCCAAAGACGCGCGTTTGCGTTTAATTTTTGGTTTAATCGCCATAGGATCACTCATGGGCAATTTGTCGCAATGGGTGCCGATCGAGCATAGGATAGCCTTGCAAGTGCAACTAGGGCTGGACATCATCACCGCTCTCGTGTGCATAGTCTTCATCGTTCGAGCTCGGCACGAACACAGGTGTGAATCGTGATACCTTGCCCTTGATGCCCCCCGTTGCAACCCCCGCCAGTTTTCTGATTGAACTTTTCGAGTGCGCTTACCGCAACCTGCGCCCGCGCGCGCCCATCCCGCCGATTCACGTGCAGTTCTATCGCTTCACTCACATCAACAACACCATCCGGCTGCGGGAAGGGAAAGTTTACGCCCGCCTCTCCGATCTGCTCGAAGGCGCGCCCGAAGAGGTGCTGCACGCGCTCGCGCACATCCTGCTCGCCAAGCTCTATCGCAAGCCTATCGAGCCGCTGCTCAACCTGCGCTATCGCCGCTACGTGGGCCGCAAAGAGGTCACTGAAAAGGCGCACCTCATTCGCCAGATGCGCGGACGCAAAAACCTCACCACCGCGCAAGGCGATATCTATGATCTTGAGGAGGTCTTCGAATCGCTCAACACCCGCTTCTTCCATGGACTGCTGGGCCGGCCGCAACTCACCTGGAGCGCTCATCACGCGCGCCGCTCGCTGGGACACTACGATGCCGCGCACAACACCATCGTCGTCAGCAAAGTGTTCGACCGTCCCCGCGTCCCGCGCTATGCGGTCGAATATCTGCTCTATCACGAGATGTTGCATTTGAAGCATCCGGTGAAAACGACGCCCCGCGCGGGCCGTCGCTGCGTTCACTCCCGCGAGTTCTCCGCCGAAGAGCGCCTCTTTCCCGAATACGCCAAGGCGCTCGCCTTCTTGAAGCGCCTGTAAGACTACCGCTCGTCGTCAGCATTGTTGTTGGAACGATAGGCTGCGAGCGCAAGGCCACAAATCATCAGCCCCGCCGGAATTCCCAGCACCAGAATGCCACGCCGCAGCGCCGCCCGCTGATGTTCGTTCGCCTGCGCCGCATTGTTGTAGCACATGCTGCATCCCTGCGCTCGCGCGCTGATGGATGCTCCCAGCAGCAAACATAAGACAAACAGACTGCGGAGCAAAGCCTCTGGGTATTTCATCGCGCCAATCCGATTACCGCAAACAATCCCAGCCACACCAGTGACATGCCATGCCAATACCAGGCTGTGACGTCAATCAGCACCTGCCGGTTTTCGAGGCGTGCCCGTCTGAACGTGGCTGCCAGCGTAATCAGCAAAATACCCACGCCCGCGATCACGTGCGCGGCGTGGGCCCCCGTCAGTAGATAAAAAAAATGTGCGCTAATGCCGTAGTAAACGCCTTGCGCCTGCAGCGCGCGCCACGCCTCATACTGTCCCGCAAGAAAGCCGCCGCCGAACAAGAGACCTGTAAGCAGCCACGGCAATGTGCGTCTGCCTGTGAGATAGCCCAGCCCCAGCCACTCCTCAACCGTATCCGTGGGATGAAATATCCCTCGTCGCGCCATCTCCAGCGACGCGCTCGCCAGCAGTAGCAACGTGGTGCTCAACCACAGAATCCTGGGCACGACCAACGGCTTCCACATCGAGACCCACTGCCCGGTTACGGAATCGATATGCCCGCTGCCCTGATCCACGAAATACGCGCTCGCAAGCGCGATAAAAAACATCAGGATCGCCGCCAGCACGAGAAATGTCCCGGTGCGATAGCGCGACAGGCGCTCCCGCGGCCCGCGCCTGCCCTGCGGAGAGCGGTCCCATCTTTCATCATCTCCGCCGCCCCCGCCCGTAGGCAGCCGATGATGCGGACCACGGCCTCCCGTTCCCGCGTCGTGGTCCCGGCGGTCAATGTCTGGTATCGCGATTTGAGGAGATCTTGTAACCGGCATCTCAGGCCCCTGGTTCACGCTCCGGCGTTTGCTTCGTGTTGCATAAGATAATCTGTGCCATCCTCCGTGGCCCCGCCGTACTCGCAGGGCCCCCGTTGCACCATCAATTCCTTACTCCATTCGGATGCCGGCAGCCATTCGAGCGTGGTCGCCCGCCACGGATTCGCTTCGCCAATTCTCTCTCCCCGCACGACGGTTTGCAACAGGTTCCACAAAAACAAAAGCTGCGCCGCCGCCAGCAGTATCGCCGCGTAAGTGATAAATCGCTGCAACGGCAGCAATTGCGAAACGTATGCCGCCGATCCCGCAAGTTGCGAATACCTGCGCGGATGCCCTGCCAATCCCAACAGGTGCATGGGCAGGAACACTGCGTAAGCGCCGAAGAAGGTCAACCAAAATTGCCAACGCCCCAAGCGCTCGGAGAGCATTCGGCCGTGCAGTAATATCGGCGCCCAGTAGTAGGTCGCGGCAAAGATGCTGAAGATGGATGCCATCGCCATGATCAAATGAAAATGCGCAACTACAAAATAAGTATCGTGAACATACTGGTCGAGCACCGGTTGCGCCAGCAGTGGGCCGCTCAATCCTCCCGCGATGAACAGCGAGAGAAAGCCGATGGAGAACAGCATCGGCGTAGGGAAGTTGAGCCGCCCGCGCCACAGCGTCGCGATCCAACTGAAGACCTTGAGTGACGAGGGAACAGCCACCGCCATGGTCATAATGGAAAATACCGAGCCTGCATACGGGCTCATGCCGCTGACGAACATATGGTGTCCCCAGACCACGGACCCCAGGAGCGCGATAGCGAAGGTCGCCAGCACCATGCCCTTGTAGCCGAAGACCGGT
>JBDTLH010000228.1:0-5434 GCA_039934875.1 Acidobacteriaceae bacterium
GCCGCGCCGCAACCTCGATCTTCACCATTGCCCCGGAGACATACGCCCGGGTATAGGCAATCGGCAACGCCGCCCCCGCTTCGCCCGCTCTCGCGATGATCTTCTCCGTCCGCAACACCGCCGACTCAATCGCATATAGCTCAATGATAATGTCGGCAATCGCCGCCAATACCTCCTGCTGATCTGAGAGCTTGTCCATGAACCTCTCGGCCGCCGTGCCCGCCGCGACCAGCCCCGCCTTTTTCGCGTTTGCTAGCTGTTGCCGCTCCGCCGCCAATGCGCCCTCCTCATCGGCGATAGGCGAAGACACTTCCATCATTTCATCCATCAGCTTCTTGATCGCCGCCATCAAAGGCAGCTTGCCGCTCATCGCCGACTTCAATATCCATCCGGTGATGATCATGCGGTTGATCTCGTTGGTGCCCTCGAAGATGCGGTTCACCCGCGAATCGCGATACGCCCGCTCCGCCGGATACTCTTCGACAAACCCATAACCCCCATAGATCTGCACCACTTCATCGACCGCACGGTCAAGCATCTCCGAGCCCCACACCTTCGCAATGGAACACTCGACCGCATACTCCTCGATGGCTTTGCGCACCTGCGTCGAAGCATCCGGCGCCTGCTTATCAATCTCCGCCGTCGCTGCGTCGATCATCCCGACGGTGCGGTAGCAGAGCGCTTCGCCCACATAAAGATCGGTCGCGGTCGCGGCGATCTTCTCCCGTACCAGCCCGAAATCCGTCAGGCTCTTGCCGAACGCCTTGCGCTCTTTGGCATAAGCAATGCCATGCTGCAGCGCGTTGCGCGCGCCGCCCACGCATCCCGCGCCCAGCTTGAAACGCCCGATATTCAGGGTGTTGAATGCTATGACGCTCCCCCGCCCTATCTCTCCCAGAACGTTCTCCACCGGGACCTGGCAATCGCTCAACACCAGCGGACAGGTGCTCGATCCGCGGATCCCCATCTTGTGCTCCTCGGGGCCCACGTTGAAGCCGGGGAAGGTGCGCTCCACGATGAACGCCGTAAACTTCTCGCCGTCCACCTTGGCGAAGACCACGAACACGTCAGCAAACCCCGCGTTGGTGATCCACATCTTCTCCCCATTAAGCAGGTAGTGTCTGCCGTCCGCGCTCAACACCGCCTTGGTGCGCGCGTTCATCGCGTCCGACGCCGACGACGATTCGGACAACGCATATGCGCCGATCCACTCCCCCGCCGCCAGTTTGGGCAGATATCTTTGCTTCTGCTCCGGAGTGCCGAAATACACGATCGGCAGCGTCCCAATGCCCACATGCGCGCCCCAGGCAACCGAAAAGCTGCCCGACTTGGAAATGTAATCCGCGATGATCGCCGAAGAGGTCTTATCCATCTGGGCGCCCCCATATTCCTCCGGGATATCAACCGTCGCCAGCCCAATATCGCTCGCCTTCTTCAGCAGTCCGCGCGTCACCTCGAACTGCTTCGCCTCAATCGCCTCGATCGCCGGCACGATCTCGTTCGTGGCAAACTCCTCCGTGGTTCGCGCAATCTGTCTATGTTCATCGCTGAAATCTTCCGGAAAGAAACACTCCTCCGGACGGCGGTCTTCCACTAAAAAGCTGCCGCCTTTAATGCGCTGCTGAGTTGTCGTTGCTGTCGCCATATCTCACTCCTACCAAAATGAACACGAAGGTCACGAAGCGCCCGCTGAGTCCACGGTAAAGTCGCAAGAATAGGAGCTTTTCCAATCCCGGCCCACTACGACTCGACGGATTCCAGATTTTAGCTGAGTTACATTGAAATTAATGATTAAGCCTAAGCTCTTTTCGCTGAGCTTCAAATATGAGACCACTTGGGCTTTGTGAATATCAGTGATCGCGTTAATGGCCTTAAGCTCCACAACTACAGCGCCTTCGACCAGTAAGTCAATCCTGTATGCATCCTGGAGCCGCAACCCATCGTAAACAATGGGGAGAAAGACTTGCCGCTCAACTTTGAGGCCTGCCTTCCGCAACTCGTGCTCCAGGCAAGCTTCATATGTGCTCTCCAGGAGCCCTGGGCCAAGGGCGGAATGGACCCGCATCGCAGCGCCGATAATCTTCCCACTGATTTCAGTTAAAGCTAGCATTTGTCTTTCTCTGCTTACTCCGTGCGTACTCGGTGCACTCCGTGTCCCGCACTTTAGACTCTCTCGAATATCCCCGCCGCCCCCATCCCGCCGCCCACGCACATCGTCACCAATCCGTACCTGCCATGCTCGCGTTCCAGCTCGCCGATGATCGTCGCCGTCAGCTTCGCCCCGGTGCATCCCAGAGGATGGCCCAGCGCGATTGCGCCGCCGTTGGGATTGATCTTTGACGCATCCAGTCCCGCCTCTTCGATTACCGCGAGCGATTGCGCGGCGAACGCTTCATTTAGCTCGATCACGTCGATCTGCGCGAGCGAGAGCCCTGTCTGCTTCAACACCTTGGGAATCGCGTACACCGGACCGAGGCCCATCTCCTCCGGCTTATATCCGGCAGTCGCGAATCCTATGAAGCGCGCCAAAGGCTTCAGCCCCAGCGCCTTCGCCCGCTCCGCCGACATCACCACCACCGCCGCCGCGCCGTCTGACATCTGCGATGAATTGCCGGCAGTGACTGTTCCCTTCACGTGAAATGCCGGTTTCAACGCGGCCAGCGCCTCCAGTGTGGTATCTCCCCGCGGCCCTTCATCCACTCTGAACTCCGTCTCCTGCCGCTTCATCTTCGCCCCGATTCCCGCTGGCGATACCGCTTTTGTCGGTTCGAAGCTCACCCTCGACACCGGCACCGGAACGATCTCGTCCGCGAACTTGCCCTCGGCAATCGCCTTCAGCGCCTTCTGATGGGATTGATAGCTGAACTCATCCGCCCGTTCGCGACTGATCCCGAAGCGCGTCGCCAGCCGCTCCGCCGTCAGCCCCATCGAGAGATACGCGTCGGGATAACTCTCTATCAGCGACGGGTTCGCCGACACTTTATTCCCGCCCATGGAGATCATGCTCATTGATTCCGTGCCCCCCGCAATCACCACCTCGGCCTGATTGCAGGCAATCGCATTCGCCGCAATCGCAATCGCCTGCAATCCCGAAGAGCAAAAACGGTTCACGGTCATCGCTGAAGTCTCTACCGCAAGCCCGGCGCGCAACGACGCGATGCGTGCAACGTTCATGCCCTGCTCCGCCTCCGGCATGGCGCAGCCGAGAATCACGTCGTCGATCTCGCGCGCATCCAGCTGCGGCACCCGTTTAAGCGCACCCATGATGGCGTATGCCGCCAGATCGTCGGGCCGCGTCGAACGCAGCGTACCTTTGTATGCTTTACCGACCGGCGTACGGACGGCGGATACGATTACCACTTCCCGCATGTTACCCTCTAGCTGCTAGCCGCTGGCTGCAAGCTTCTTATGTAGCGCCGGCGCCCTCGCCGGCTGTTTCGCGGACGCCCTCGTCCGCGATCTCATTGCTTCCATCTCCAATCAATCCTTCCGCCCACGCCTCTGCCTCGCGCTCCCTCTTCTTGTCTGCTGCCATCTTCTGGTAGCCCTTCAATAACTCGTTGTGAGTCATACAACCTCCTCCATAAAAGTGTACGAACGGCCAGCGGCCAACAGCCAGTCGCCAGCAGCTAATTCCTCAACGGTTTTCCCGTCTTCAACGTAAACCCGATCCGCTCCTGCGTCTTCTTCTCGCCGCAGAGCGATTTGAACGCCTCGCGCTCCAGATCAAGCAGCCATTGTTCGCTGATCGAAGTACCCGGCGGTACCGCGCCTCCGCAAATTACCTCGGCGACTTTGGCGGCGATCTTCACTTCGTGATCGGTGATGTAGTCCCCCTGACGCATGATGTGCACGCCCAGCTTTAGTGTCGCTAATATGCTCTCGCCCGGCGCTGGGATATCCGTGCGCGGCACTGGCGCCCCGTATCCATTACCCGCTCTAGTGCCCGCGAGATCGAGCGCTTTGTGCTTGGCATCGCTCAGTACGCGCTCGCGATTCATGGTGATCGAGTCGGAGTCGCTCAAGAAGTCGTATCCCCGCGCCTCCTCCGCCGACATCGAGACCTTCGCCATGGCAATCGTCTCGAAGATCTTCTTCATCGCCTCCATCATCTCCACCGATTCGCCCCGCTGCCCCGGACGAATCGACTGCGCCGCGTCCACCGCGCGCAAGGTCATCTCTTTGCATCCGCCGCCGCCGGGCAGCAGCCCGACGCCCACCTCCACCAATCCCATATAGAGTTCGGCATGTGGTTGCCGCGCCGCAGCGTGCAGACTCATCTCGCATCCTCCGCCCAGGCACATGCCCGCGGGCGCAACCACCACCGGCCTGGGAGAAAACTTGATCGCCTGCGTCGCGTTTTGAAAGCCGCGGATCATCAAATCAATCTCGTCCCACTCGCCCTCTTGTATGGCTTGCAGCAACATCATGATGTTCGCGCCGACCGAGAAATTCTGCGCGTCCGAGGTAATCACGAAAGCATCGAAATTGCCCTGATACTCGCTCCCCGGCTTCAACACCTTGGTGACAAACGAGATCGTATCCGGGCCCAGGGCATTCATCTTGGAATGCAATTCGATGCACCCCACTCCATCGCCCAAATCAATCAGCGATGCGCCTGAATTCTTGGTCACCACCCCATTCGAGAGCTTCGCAGTGCGCGCCGACCACGCCCCCTCGGGCGCTTCGACCTCCAGGTATTTACCGCTGCGCAGGTCGAAGTAAGTTCGTCCCGACGCTACACCGGGCAGCTCCGAGTACCAGGCCTTATGACCGCTAGCCAGCAGCTCCTCCACATTCTCAGCGACGGGTCTTCCCTGCTCCTTCATCTTGGCGACCGTGTCTTCCACGCCGACAGCGTCCCACAGCTCAAACGGCCCAAGCTCCCAGTTGAAGCCCGTCTTCATCGCCTGATCGATCTCGACGACGCTGTCTGCGATCTCTGGGATGCGGTTCGCCGCATATTGCCACAGATCGCCCACCACCGCCCAGTAGAACTGCGTCACCTTCGATTTCGGATCACCATTAAGCAGGATCTTCAGCCGCTCGCCTGGCAAAGGCGCGTTCTTCACCATCTCCAGCTCGGCGAATTTTGCGCGCTCCTGCGGCTTGTATTCGAGCGTCTTCCAATCCAGCGAGGACCGCTGATCGCCTTGCTTCTTATAAAACCCTCCGCGCGTCTTATCGCCTAGCCACTTGTTGGCCAGCATCTTCTGATAAAAATCCGGCAGCTTTAGCTCGGAGCGCTCGTCCTTCACATTCTTCGTCATGTTCGCGACCACGTGCCCCAGGATGTCGAGTCCGACCATATCAATGGTGCGAAAGGTCGCCGACTTCGGCCATCCCACTGCCGAACGCGTGAGGGCATCGACTTCATCAATCGACAGCCCCATCTCCTGCATCACCCGCATCACGTTCAACACTGAGAAGGTGC
>JBDTLH010000229.1:0-9338 GCA_039934875.1 Acidobacteriaceae bacterium
ACCAATCTGCGCTATAAAGCGGGCGACGCCACCGTGCTCGAAGTGGTGGACGCGCAGAACACCGTTACCTTATCCAGAAGTAATCGCGATGATGGAGAACTGCGTTATCGCGTGGCGTTGGCGAACTTACAAACCCTGACAGGCACATCCATTCCATGAAACCAATCCTGACCACAGCGGCCACATTATGGCTTTGCTCGGCGGCACTTCTATTTACCGGATGTAGCCAACCGGCGGAAAAAGAGGTGCAGCCGGAGGTGACGGTGCAGATGGAAAAGCTCGCGCCGCGCGCGCTCGAAGAGCACGTCACCTCCGACGCCGTCCTCTACCCCCGCAGCCAGGCCGCGATCACCCCCAAGATCGTCGCCCCGGTCGCGCAATTTTATGTGCAGCGCGGCGCTAAAGTACACAAGGGCCAACTGCTGGCACGGCTCGAAAACCGCGATCTCGCCGCCGCCGCCAAAGACGCGCAGGGTGGATTGCAGCAGGCCCAGGCCGCCTACATCACCACCACCAAAGCAGGGATCCCCGCCGAGCTGCAGAAAGCCAAGCTCGACGTCGCGCAGGCGCAGCAGAACCTCGACGCGCAGACCAAACTGCTGAACAGCCGCAAGACGCTTTTCTCCGAAGGCGCGCTGCCGCGCAAAGACCTCGATGCGGCGCAAGTCGCCTACGTGCAGGCCAAATCCCAGACTGAAATCGCGCAGCAAAGCTTGAAATCCATCCAGTCGGTCAGCGGAGCGCAGTCCGTCAAGTCCGCGCAGGCGCAGTTGACCTCCGCCGAAGGCAAATACCAGGGGACCCAGGCGCAGCTCAACTACTCTGAAATCCGCAGCCCTATCGATGGTGTGGTTACCGAGCGCCTGCCCTACACCGGAGAGACCCCCGCCGCCGGCACTCCGCTGCTCACCATCATGGACACCGACGTGATTATCGCCAAAGCGCACATGCCCCAAGCCTCCGCGCAGCAACTCAAGGTCGGCGACCCCGCAACCCTCACCGTATCCGGAATAGATCATCCCGTAGCGGGAAAGGTAACGCTGGTCTCCCCGGCGCTCGACCCCAACAGCACCACGGTCGAAGTCTGGATGGCGGTCCCGAACAAAGACCATCAGTTGAAGCCCGGCTCCGCCACCACGGTTGATGTGGTGGCCCATAAAGTTGCGGACGCACTCGCCGTCCCTAAGTCCGCCATCGTGCAATCCGACAAAGGCAGCGCCGTCATGCTGGTCAGCGCCGACCAGACCGCGCACACGCAACCGGTCGAAACCGGAATCACCGACAGCCAGCAGGAGCTGGTGCAGATCACCTCCGGCGTCAAGGCCGGCGACACCGTCGTCACCACCTCCGCCTACGGATTGCCCGATGGCGCCAAGGTCAAATCCGCGGAAGCTGCTCCCGCGGAAGCGCCGGCGGCCAAGCCCAGTGGAGGCAAGGACTGATGTCTGCCCCCGATCCCAACGACGAGAAAAAACCCTACTGGGTCGAGCAGCTTACCAAGCCGGTAATCTTCGGGATCATCATCCTCGCGCTCATGGGCGCATACTTCGCCACCCTGATTCCCGTCGCTGTCTTCCCGGAGACGAACTTCCCCCGCATCGTGGTCGCCGTGGACAACGGCGTCATGCCCATCGAGCAGATGCAGGTCATCATCACCCGCCCTATCGAAGAGGCGATGAACGGCGTTCTTGGGTTGCAATCGGTGCGCTCTATTACCAGCCGCGGCTCCGCCGAGGTCGATCTCTTCTTCGACTGGAATGTGGACATGGTGCAGACCTTGCAGTTGGTGAATGCGGCGCTCGCCAAAGTGCAGTCTGGGCTGCCCTCGACGGTAAAGATTGAGAGCAACCGTCTCAGCTTCGCCTCCTTTCCCATTCTTGGCTACAGCCTCACCTCCGACACCATCCCCCAGACCCAGCTCTGGGAGATGGCGACCTACGATATCAAACCCCGCATCAGCCATCTCATCGGAGTAGGACTGGTCACCGTACAAGGCGGCCAGGTACCCGAATACCGCATCAGCCCCGATCCCGCCAAACTCCTGATCTCCGGCGTGACCGTGCCTGACCTGCTCGCCGCGGTGCAGCGCACCAACCTCATCGATTCGCCCGGGCTCTTTCAGCAGAACCACCAGCTCATGCTCGGCCTCATCAGCGGACAGGTCCATTCTCCCCAGGAGCTCGCTCAAGTCGCGGTCAAGACCACCGCCGCCGGAGTGCCGGTCAAGGTCGGCGATATCGCGCAGGTCTCGCCCTCCTTTGAGCCGGTCTATACCATCGTCGCCGCCAACGGCAAGCCGGCGGTGCTGCTCAACATCGACCGCCAACTCACCGGCAACACCGTGCAGGTGGTGGATGAAGTGTCGAGCGAGATGGCATCCATCCGCAAGACCCTGCCACCGGGCGTTACCATCGATACCTTCTATGACCAATCCAGCCTGGTGCGCGCCTCCATCTCCAGCGTGCGCGACGCCATTCTGATCGGCATCCTGCTCGCCACCGGCGTCATTATCCTCTTCCTGCGCGACTGGGGCAGCTCCATCGTCGCCGGATTCGTCATCCCCATTACCATCGCCATCACCCTGATCGTCCTCCATCTGCTGGGCCAGACCTTCAACCTGATGACCCTCGGCGGACTCGCCGCCGCCGTCGGCCTGGTCATCGACGACGCCATTGTGGTGGTGGAGAACATCGTGCTCCACCGCGACGCCGGACAGAGCCGCAGCGATGCCATTCGCAGTGCCTTGCGCGAGTTGCTGCATCCCTTGATCGGCTCGACCGTCACTCCCATCGTGGTGTTTCTGCCGCTGGTCACCATCTCCGGCGTCACCGGCACCTTCTTCCGCGCCCTGGCCATCACCATGAGCGTCGCCCTCGCCACCTCGCTGGGGCTGGCGCTCACCTGGACTCCCGCGCTCAGCCGCATACTCGTCCGCCGCAAGAGCAAGCACGCGGAGGTTCCCCCCGCCGCCTCGCGCGAAGAAGAGTTGCAACGCCTGCTCGATGCCGAAGAGGCCACCATGTCCACGGCCGGCTTCTTCGGACGCATCATCGCCCGCTATGAACGCCTGCTGCACTGGAGCCTGGAGCATCCCAAACTGCTCGGCCTGGCCTGCCTCGGCCTGGTCGTAGTCTCTTACTTCAGCTACAAGGCGATGCCTTCCGACCTTCTGCCCGCCATCGACGAGGGCACCTTCATCCTCGACTACCTCACCCCCGCCGGCACCTCCCTCGCCGAGACCAACCGCATCATCAGCCACATCGAGCAGATGCTCAAAGCCAATCCCGACGTGGAGAACACCTCGCGCCGCACCGGCCTGCAACTAGGCCTCGCCGCCGTTACCGAAGCCAATACCGGCGACTTCACGGTCAAGCTCAAGCCCGATGCCAAGCACACCACCGATGAAGTCACGGAGGAGATGCGCGAGCAGATCGCCAAAGAGGAGCCTGCCGTTAAAACCGAATTTGCCGAGCTCACCGGAGACATGATCGGCGATCTCTCGAACGCTCCCGAACCGATCCGCATCAGCATCTTCGACCAGGACCCCGCCGTACTCGCCACCTATGCTCCGCGGATCGCCGATGCCATCAGCAAAGTCCCCGGCGTGGTGGACGTGCTCAATGGAATCGAAAACACCATCAGCGGCCCAGCCGTCCAGTATCAGATCGATCCCGCCACCGCCGCCCGCGCCGGATTCACCCCCGAAGAGGTTGCGGTGGACGCCTCCGCCATGGTCCAAGGCGAACCCGCTTTAACTCCGATGGTCATCGGCGACCGTCCTTACACTATTCGCGTGCGCTTCAAGGGCGCGGACACCATGTCCGTCGAACAGATGAACTCGACCCTGCTCAACAGCTCGACCGGACATACCGCGACCCTCGGCGGACTGGCCAAAGTGACCATCCTCCCTGGCGAGACTGAGATCCGCCGTGAAAATCTGCAACGCGATGTCTCCGTCACCGCGCGCCTCGAAGGCGTGGACCTCGGCACCGGCGTCCGCGATGCGCAGGCGGCGGTAGCCAAGCTGCATCTGCCCGCGGGCATGCGCCTGGTCTGGGGCGGCACTTATCAGGAGCAGCAAAAATCCTTCCATGATCTGGTGCAGGTCCTCGTCCTGGCGCTGCTGTTGGTCTTCAGCGTTCTGCTCTTCGAGTTCCACACCTTTTCCGCGCCCATCTCCATCGTCGCCTCCGCCATCCTCTCGACCGCCGGGTCGCTGCTGGCGCTGCTCATCTCCGGCGTCGGGCTCAACATCTCCTCCTTCATGGGCATCATCATGGTGGTCGGCATCGTCTCCAAGAACGGCATCCTGCTGCTCGATGCCGAGCACACCTTCCGCGCCATGGGCCTCTCTCCCGTGGACGCCATCGTGCAGGCCGGACGCCGCCGCCTGCGCCCCATCGTCATGACCGCCATGGCCGCCGTCGCCGGCATGTTGCCCCTCGCCTTCGCCTTCGGATCAGGCTCGCAGATGCTGCAACCCCTCGCCATCGCCGTCATCGGTGGCGTCCTCATCTCCATGCTGCTCTCCCTCATCGTCACCCCGACCATCCAATACCTGATGATGCCGAAGGCCGCCGCCCCGAAAGAAGCAAAAGAGTCTCCGACACCGCCCATGAGTCCAGTAAACACGACAGCATAGGCGGTATCATCTCTTCAAGGAGCAGCAATGACCCGCAAACATATTGCCGTGCGCATTATGAATGACGGCATCGAGGGCTTCTTTAAGCGCTCGCGAGCCCGCGCTAAGAAGATGGATCGCCGGGTGCCGCTCGCTCCAGAGATCATTATTAACTTTCCCGACGCGCCATCGCTGCTCCGAGTCTTGTCGTACCAACGGGTGAAATTGCTGAAAGCAACCAAAGCAGGTGCGCGTTCCCTGGACGCATTAGCCAGCGGCCTAAAGCGCAATAAAAGCGCCGTCAATCGCGACATTCAATTGCTGGAATCATGCGGACTGCTGCGCACCCATTACGAGAAGAACCCCGGCCACGGCAAATACAAGGTGGTCGAGCCAGTGGCGCAGAGTTACGAATTGGTGGCAAAGATTTGAAATAGCTCCTGGCCAATTCCTCCATGCAAAATTTCAACGGTGATTTTGAAGAGCTCGCCCGCCTGATGAAGTGGTCATGGCGGGACAATCGCGAGCAGCCGCTTGAATACCCTCAGCCGTTTCTCGAATCCTGCTTCCGACAACCCCAAGCTTCGCTGGATTTCGCGCCCGCGATCTACCAGGACGGAGCGCTCGTCGCAATAGGCGCTGCCTTCCCCCGCACCGTGCGCTATGAAAACGCTGATCTGCTCCTGCTGCTGGAATCATTCCTGACCGTCGCCCCAACGCATCGCGGCAAAGGCCTCTCCAGCCGGATTCGCACCGAAATAAAAACCCGAGCGCGGGAGCAGGGCCTCGACGGCGTCTTCGGCTTCTGCGTTGAGGGCGACCGCATGAACCAGGTAATGGAGGCCTTTGTCCCCGCCCCGGGACAGCGCAGCCGTTGCCTATGCTCCATCCGTTTTCTTGCCCTTCCGCTGCCGGATCGTACGCAAGTTGAACATCGCCCGCATGTCGGACCATACGAATTGGCCAAGCCTGATACTTTCGAGCAGTGCGCGAAAGATGTTCTCCCCCACAGCGACTTCGCCCGCCTTTGGACTACAGACGCCGCCCACTGGCAGTGCAGCGAACGTTACCGCGCCTTCGGAGTCTCCGTAAGCTGCGCCCACGGCAACGGAGCATTAACGGCTTACCGCATGAGCAGCGCCGGCGATCCTGAAAATATGTGCGGCTTGATTGAGGATGTCCTGTGGCAGCACCTTGAGCAGCCGCAACGAGCTCAACTGATAACGAAGTTCCTCGATCTAGCCAGGGCAAACGGAGTCAAGCTACTGCTCTGTCCGCTCCTCGCCTATGCCGACCTCACCGCGTTCCACCATGCCGGCTTCCGGCGTACCCGGCGCAGCCTCAATCTGTACCTGACCACCTGGAGAGATGATCTTGAACTCCGCCCGGTCACCGCGCCTTACATCGATGTGACCTAACGAGAAACGAAAGGCAATATATCTGGAGCCGACGAGCGGAGTTGAACCGCTGACCTACTGATTACGAATCAGTTGCTCTACCAACTGAGCTACGTCGGCCTCACCCTCATCATATCTGCATCGGCTCGCCTCGGTAAAGACTCCATGCACTTGTAGCGCCGGCGCCTTCGCCGGCTGTTCAGCGGACGCCCTCGTCCGCGATTTTGTTGCAACTGCAATCCATGTGACCTGACGTCTCACGTCTGCCCGCATCTGACTACTGACACGAGATCTCTGACACCTGCCAGCTCAAAAGGACTCCCATGGAAGCCAGCTCCCGCAAGAAATTTCAACTCCTGTTCCTCATCGTCGTTCTCATCCTGCTTGCCCGTATCGGCTTCATCTGGAAGGAGCGCCACGATGCCGCCACGGAAACCAAAGCCGCGCCCCCCGCACAGCCCATCCCCAATGACGCTTATGTTGTCCCGCCCAAACTGCATGCCTACGATCTCGCCTCCGCCAAACAGGGCCTCGAGGGCAAGACCATCTGGGTCGCCGCCGCAGACCAGATCGAATACTTCCCCGTCCACGGCAGCGCAATCGACTGGAAGCATCCCATCGGCGCCCTGCCTGCCCTCGATGCGCTCCACATCCAGAAGGTAGAGAAGGCGGAAGGCCCCGTCCAACTGATCAAACAAGGCGACGTCGTCTTTCACAAGTCCGAATCGCGGATCGCGGCCGTCTTCCAGCATGACAACACGCACACCGATTACGCCATTGACATCGCCACCAGCTCCGATGGCTCTTACCACTTCATCGTGGACGACGCTTTCTTCCTCGAAGACCCGCATCAGCTCTACAAAAACTGGTCTCCGGAGACCTGGCAAGCCATCGCCGACCATCATGCCCTGAAAGGGATGAACGAGCTGCAGGCCTCCCTCGCCCTCGGCCCCGGCAAGGCCGAAGCCGGATCCACCAGCGGCGCCGATTACGGCAACCGCACCCTGCAATATGACGTGCAGGGCAAGACCTTCACCGTCACCTTCTCCCGCGACCGCGCGACAGACATTCAGACAAAATAGATACAACTATCGACAATAGTTACTTAAGTGCTATTTCATCGATAAATATCCCTCGGAGTTGCTCGATTTCAGCTACTCTCGTCCCGGATAGATGAACCAGCAATCTTCAACTGCCTATTTTCATCCGATTTTCAACCAACTTTTTGATTGCGTGAAAGGAGAGCGGCTCCGTCTGAGGTGTTCGCCTGATAAAATTAGGGCAGGCAGCAGCCATATCTGCTGCAAATTCCCCGAATTGGAGGCAAGATGCCGCCCAGTAAGAAATCTTCCGCAACCGGAGCCGCTTCCGGAAAAAATAAGGCCGCGAAAGCTCCGGCAAACAATCCGGCTGCGCCTGCGGAAGCCAGTCAGAACCAGACCCAGACCGTAGTTCCGCACAAAGCGGTGCAACCCACCACCAACACCACTAACCTGAGCGCCGAACAGCACAATTCTCCGGCGATCAGCGAAGAAGCCGTCCGCCAGCGGGCCTACGAGCTCTATGAACAGCGTGGCAAAAGATCCGGCCGCCATCACGAAGACTGGTTTCGCGCAGAGCAGGAGATTCGCGACCGCCATCGCCGCAATCCCTAGATTATGAAGGAAAAATGCCCAAGCAGGTACTACTTCTAGACGATAATCCGGTGCAATTAGAGGCGCGGCAACGCGTTCTCAGCAGCGCCGGAATGGAAGTTCACGTGGCCACCAACGCGGCCAGCGCGCTGGCCCTGCTGCGCAGCGACACCTTCCGCTCCGGCATTGGAGCGATCGTCACCGATCACATCATGCCCGAGGTCTCCGGCCATCAATTCGTCGGCATGATGCGCGAAATTGCCCCGGAGATCCCTATCGTCGTAATCAGCGGAATGGCGGAGGCGGAAGACGAATACCGCCACTTCTCCCACCTCGAGTTCCGCACCAAACCCGTCCAGCCCCGGGACCTGATCCAACTCGTCCGCTCCAAATTGATCGCTTAAAAGGGCATGTTCTGATCGATAATTGGGAATTTTTGGCCGGGAACTCGCTCTACAATAGGAGCTAGAGTGAGTTCCCATCCCATGCCGCAGTTCGGAAGCTTCGCCCTGCTCTTCGCGCTCGCTCTCAGCGCCTACTCCCTCGTCATCGGCGGACTCTCCCTCTTCCGCCTCTCCTCCTCTGGCGCATCCACCGCCGACCTGCGCGCCTCCCGCCTGCTTGAAACCGCCCGCCGCGCCGGCATCGCCACCTGGATTGCCGTCTCCTGCGCCGCCTTCGCGCTGGTCTGGGCGGCCTTCACCAACGATTTCTCCCTCGAATACATCCGCGAACACTCCAACCGCGCCCTCGCCATCCCCTATAAATTCGCCGTCCTCTGGTCCGGACAGGAAGGCTCGCTCCTCTTCTGGCTGCTGCTCCTCTCCACCTACGGCTTCGTCCTGCGCGTTCGCCATAAAGTGGACCGCCGCCTCTATGCCTATGCCGGGGTCGTGGTCGCCGCCGTGCAGCTCTTCTTTCTCCTGCTGGTGAACTTCGCCGCTACCCCCTTCGCCATGGCCACCCAGCGCGTCAGCGAAGGCAACGGCCTCAATCCGCTGCTGCAATATCCCGAGATGGTCATCCATCCCCCCATGCTTTATCTGGGATATGTCGGCTTCACCGTCCCCTTCGCCTTCGCCCTCGGCGCGCTGATGATGCGCTACCCCGGCGAGCGCTGGATCGCCATCACCCGCCGCTGGACCATGGTCGCCTGGCTCTTTCTTACCTGCGGCATCTTTCTCGGCGCCCACTGGGCCTACTCCGTCCTCGGATGGGGCGGCTACTGGGGCTGGGACCCGGTCGAAAATGCCTCCCTCATGCCCTGGCTCGCCGGCACCGCCTTCCTCCACTCCGTCATGATGCAGGAGAAGCGCGGCATGATGAAGTCCTGGAACATGTGGCTGATCTTCACCACCTTCCTGCTCGCCATCATGGGCACCTTCCTCACCCGCTCCGGCCTGGTCAGCTCCGTCCACGCCTTCGCCCAATCCTCCATCGGCGGATGGTTCCTGTGGTTCATGGGCATCACCTTCGCCGTCTGCCTCTTCACTTACCTCAAAAACCGCGACCACCTCGAATCTGAAAACCAACTGCAGTCGCTCGCCTCCCGCGAAGCCAGCTTCCTGTTCAACAACATCGTCCTGCTAGCGTCCTGCTTCACCATCCTCTGGGGCACGCTCTTCCCCAAAATCTCCGAATACGTGCAGGGACACACGGTCACGGTCGGGCCGCCCTTCTACAACA
>JBDTLH010000230.1:0-4337 GCA_039934875.1 Acidobacteriaceae bacterium
ATACGTTGAACGCCGGGCCCGGGAACCGGCCATAGGTATCCCGCCGAGGTCTTAGTCGGAAGTACAATGTCGGCATCATCCACGCGGAAAGGCTGGTGTATCCCGCGCGAGCCAATATAGGCGACCATCGCGGTAAGACCGTTCGTGATCTCGTGCTGCACATTCAAGTTATATTGCATGACGTAGTCACGTTTTGGATGGTCTGGAATGTAGCTGCTGCGCAGGCTATTTGGTTGCAGCAACCCGGCGACTCCAGTATAGAAAGCATGGTCGTTGGGGCCGAAGCTATTGATTGAGCTGTACTGGAAGAACGGAGCTGCCTGATTTTCGAGGAGCGTGAATTGGTAAAGGAGGGGCTGCACATCGAACAAGCCGAAGCCGCCTCGAACTGCCGTCTTGCCATTGCTCAAGGGATCCCAGGAAAAGCCTATGCGAGGCTCGAAATCGCCGAGCGTGGGATTCGAGAAGAGCGGGTTGCCAAGGTGCGCTTGCGCGTCTGTTATGTTCCGCAGGTTGGCAAGTTTGCCGTGGATCTCAGTCGGCACACTCGCTGTTTCATAGCGCAGCCCGGCATTGATCGTAACATTTGAACGGAGGCGCCAGTCGTCCTGCAGGTAAGCGCCGAACAGATTCTGGCGGAAATCGCGGGGCGTCAGACTGCTGGCAATCCCGGTGTTGAACGACGTGAGCTGCCCATTCGTTAAGAAGTCAAAGAGGGTCGGGAAGCGGAAGATGCCGTTTGGATCGACCAGCCCGATCTCCTGCATCAGCATGCGTTCGAAAGCTACTCCGAATTTCAGCGTGTGATTGCCCTTGTTGGCGGAAGCATCGTCATACCCCTGAAAGGATTTCCAATCATAGAAATAGGTGGGACTCGCGCCGATTCCGCCGCTAAATTGAGTGATCCCACCGCCGATCAAAACGTTGGCGGCGGCCCGTCCGGGAAGCGCTCCGTAGGACAGATCTCCGGCGGCAGAAATCAATGCCTTCAGGCTTTTGTTGTTATCCACCGTTTCGGTGTTGAAGCCGAAACGCACATCATTGGTCAATGCGGGATTAAAGACGTGGTTCTCTTCAAGCACAACGATCTGTCGTGATGACTTGGATCCCAGCAATACCGTATTGAAGGCATCCGGGCTTGAATAGGGAGTGTTGTCGTATAGGTATGTGCCGTTGAGGTTGTCTTTGTCGGAGAGTCTGTGATCGATTCGAGTAGTAATGAAGTTCTCGTTAACGACCTGCTGCCCGGAAAAGAAGAATTGAGAAACATCAGGGTTTGAGGTGGGCCCTCCGTTGGGCAAGGGAAAAAAGACAAGGTATTTTTGTGCGGCGGGATCTACGGCGACTTGCGCGGGACCGTTCGGAGTATTTTGTAAACTGCCGCTGCGCGCAGCCAGCGAGGGCACAAAGCTGAGGGAGCTGATGCCCTTCGATTGCCGGATACCTTCGTAGTCCACGAAGAAGAAGCTGCGGCTCTTGATAAATGGTCCGCCGAGCGAACCGCCAAACTGATTTCGCTTAAACGGCGGAATCCTGTCCGGATCGAGCGCGTTCAACTGCTCCTGATCGAAGTAATTGCGAGCATCGAATATGCTATTGCGCATGAATTCATAAGCGCTGCCATGAAGAGCATTGCCCCCGGAGCGCGTAACCGCATTTACCACTCCACCCGACGTCTTGCCATACTCCGCGGAATAGTTGCTGGTAAGCACGGAGAATTCCTGGATCGCATCTACGCCCAGGTTTCCACCGAGAACGCTTCCGGGCGCGCCATTCGCATAATCGTTGATACTCACGCCATCCAGCCGATAGTTATTTTGCTGCGGACGAGCGCCGGAGATAGTTATCTGCAAACCGAACCCGCGATTTCCACGATCGGGGCCCGCGGCGAACGAAGGCTGGGTCTGAATAGAGTTGACCCCAGTTTGAAGTATGGCGAGGTCAGTCCAACTGCGCCCGTTGAGCGGCAGTTCACGTACCGCCCTCTCGCCCACTACCTCGCCCACGGTGGAAGACGTAGTCTCGACCGAAGGCGCCTCCGTACTGACGGTCACCTCCTGAGTCGACGATTGCACTTTTAATTTGAATCGAATCGACTGCCGCCCCCCCACAGTGACGACGACCCGAGGCGCGACTTCCGAGGTAAACGCTGGAGCCGAGGCGGAGACTTCGTATTCTCCCGGGATCAGATTCGGAACGGAAAATAGCCCATCCCCATTGGACTCTGACTTTACTGATTGGCCGGTGCGAATATTTTTGATGGATATTTGCGCCTTCGGGATTACTGCGTCCTGCGGATCGGTTACTGCACCTTGTATCGTTCCTCCTGCTACTTGCGCGAAGACAGGAACGTTGGCTATCTCAGCCAGCCACAAGCTCGAAACAGCGCAGATGAATAACTCCATGAGCAAGGGCTTCGGATTCGATTTCATCGCTTTTCTCCTCTATGTGTCGAACGGCGCAACAAAAACGATGTTGTACGCTTGCGGGAACTGGAGAGAAAGCTAGTATTCATTCCTGAACACAGAAAGTCATCGGCATTAAATTCTATTAATACTGTTCCCCCATGGACGTGTGGCGCGGGGAACAAGCCCTAAAAAGCGAGCGGGACACCTGCCCAGCTGTGTCCCGCATACCTTTGATCTGCAAATATAGCCCGGTCTTATTTCATTCCGGTCTATTTGACATCGGTTTGTTTGATATCGAAGATCAAGAGTTTGGCCGGCGTGTTCCCATGCGCCACGGTCGCTACATACAGCCGCTTCAGCTCCGGAACAAAAACTGCGGTCTTACCAACCGGGCCGGATGGAACCTTTGCCAGTGCTACATAGTGATCGGGATCCCTTTGCGCATAGACTCCGACGAATCCATCCCCACCAGCAACATAGATTCGTTTATTGGCGGAGTCGTAGGCCATGTCATCGGCCCGTCCCACAGACGGGAGCGAAGCAATTTGTTTGCCGGATTCCGTATCGAAGACGATAAACTTACCTGGCTGCCGGCACACTACGAACAAACGGTGATCCGCTTCATCCAGCGCCATGGGAACATTATCCTTGGCATCGGAGATATCCCAGGTCGCCAGCATCTTGTAATCCCTCTTGTCGTAAACGCCTACCTGCCCCTTGCTGCGAAGGTTCGCGAACATCCTCGACCCTTGATGCTCAAACTGAATGGCCTCTACGCGGCCGCTGGCAACTTTGACTTCATTCACCTTCTTCAGGCCTATGGCATCAATCACGGCAATGGTCGTATCCGGGAGCTTTGCCTCTTGCCCGCCAGTGTCCACATACATGAGATGAGTGTCTGGATCATAGCCGCTCGAATCGGCCGCTGCCAGCACCTTGATTAGAATCAGCGACTTTGTAAGACTCGCCCGATATGACCCTTACGTAGCCCTCTTTCGCATCCTCTGCACCACTATCCGTAACCAGCAGGTTGTTCGTCTCCGGGACATATAGGATCTGGTGCGGAGTTTCAAATCCGGCTACACTCTGCAAATGCTTACCTGAATTGAGATCGAAGACTTCTACGGATTTGTGGTCCTCCGCGGCGAGGAAGAGGCGGTTGCCCTTCAGGCCATACGCAAGGTGGTCGAAATCGCCTTTGACCCCGGGTATGGGCACGCTGGCCACGAGATGCATGACCGCGTCCTGCGACGTGCTGCCGGCGGAACTCTTCTTACCCACGGAATCCGCTGTTCCCGTCCCAGTGGACGGGGCTGTCTGCGCAAGAAGCCCAGCCGATAATGTCAAAAATGCTGCTAAGACAATGGATGCTTTCATACGTTCTCCCGCCGTAGCCGTTGGATGTTGATACAAATCGAAATCATCGCGGAGTGAGGGTGAAGTATTCGTGAAGCAATAATTAAATTCTCTTCAGATGTATTTTCTCCGGTGGGATAAGAGGCTATTGAATCCGCCGTACAGCGTAATATCTCAGTTGATGTGATGGATCCAGGGTTCTAGTGGCTTTCTGAGGAAACTTGGCATTTACAAAGCGCAACTTGGTATGGGCGATACTGATCGTGGCCGGCGTGAGCATTGCCGCAGCCTTCCGTCTCAATCGTAAGACTGCGCCAGAATACTTTACGACCAAGGTGGAACAAGGTGATATTCTCGGGCGGCCCTCGATAAGAGGGAAGGCGTTGTCAAGCGCATAATTTCCCTGTAGCGCTCTTGGGGTTTAAAGGAGCGCCATTTTGCTCTTACGGGAAAGGTTTTGCGCTTTGCCAGCTGCGGTTGAGGACCAATACTCATCTGGCTATCTCGCTATCTCGCTATCTATCATCTTTCGGTGGAAAGGTTTTCGTCTCCACCAACCATCGATTCGACCTG
>JBDTLH010000231.1:0-27631 GCA_039934875.1 Acidobacteriaceae bacterium
CGGGTCGCCCTTCGACGCATATCTAAAACCCCCCACCACGCAATCGGCGCTGCGGATGCGCTTGATCTTCTGCATCGCCCGACGATCTCCGGAATGGTATGGTTCATCGAGCAACTTGGCGACGACCCCATCACATCCACTCGACGCCAGATCACGCAGCCAGCGCTCCGCCTCGGTGGGATTGGTCGAAGCCGGCGAGAGCTGAATTACCCTGTTCTTCTGCAGGTGGGCGCGCGCCCAATTGGATAGCACCTCCCGCCGCAGCCGCAGAGGAGCTTCGGTAAACAACTGGCTGCCATCTTCCAGAAGGTCGAAGACCAGCAGCTTCGCGGGCGTCTCCTTGGAGAGGCGTTGGATCCGGCTCGGCGCGGGATGAATGCGCTGCAACAACGCATCAAAATCCAGCTTGCCGTTGATCTCGATCACGATCTCGCCATCCAGCACGAAGCCGTGGTCGCTGATCTTTTGCATGGCCTCGACGATCTCCGGAAAATAACGCCCGAGCGGCTCTCCCGCTTTTGATTGAATCACTACTTTGTCGTCGTCGCGGAAGATGATCGCGCGAAAGCCGTCCCACTTGGGCTCATACTGCCACCCCGGCCCGGTGGGCACCTCGGGAACGAGCTTGGCGTCCATGGGGGCAAGAGGAGGTCTCAGCTTGAGATGGAGCTTGGGAAATTTAACCAAATCACCGCGTACAGCATCGCTGTTCGATGTTGATCTACGCCTCATGGGACCCTCGCATCTGAAGTTCTGCAAACGGTCAAGGGGGAGGGGGGCCGGCTCCGGATCACTCGAAGGGGGGTTCCGCATAATCGGAGCAACGTGATAGTAACACAAAGGCACCCCCGCTTGCGCGCCTTTGTCCCACACTATGTCTCAGCCACCCGCGCCGGAATAGATAACTCGCCGCCGCAACCGAAAGAACTATCGCTGCGAGGGTCTTCACTTGGGCTTGGCGGCGGGCCCGCCTGATCTCCGCGAGCGCACCGGCTTCGGGTTTGCCTGGGGGGCCGTTCTCTCCATGATCGAGTGCGAGTTTAAGCGCATCTGCCAAGTGGAGCGCATGGCGATCAGTCTGCTGCGCGATCTGTTCGCGGCAACTGAATCCGTCTGCGATAATGATCGTGTCATTCACTTGCTTGCGGACCGCGGGCAGCAGCACCCGTTCGCCGGCGGCGATGGACACATCGTATTTCTCCCGCTCGAAGCCAAAGGGCCCCGCCATGCCACAGCACCCGCTATCGGGCAGCTCGATGTCGGCTTCCATCTTCTTCAGCAACGATTTCTCGTCGGTCATCTTCATCAGCGCCTTGTGGTGGCAGTGCCCATGCACCAGCATCTTGCGCCGCAGTTTGGGCGGCGCATAACCGCTGGCGTGATGCTCGAGAAATTCGCTGAGCAGGAACGTCTGGTCGTGCAAACGCTTCGCCACTTCGTCGTTGGGGATGAGGTTGAGCATCTCGTCGCGAAAGACGCTGGCGCAACTCGGCTCCAGCACCACCACCGGCATACCGTTATCAACCGATTCGCGCACCACTTCCAGATTGCGGCGCAGGTAGCGTTTGGCTTCCTTGAGGAACCCGAAGTCATAGAGCGGGCGCCCGCAGCAGACATGTTGTTCCGGCACTCGCACACTGAATCCCGCATTTTCCAGCACCTCTACCGCCGCCCGCGCCGTCTGCGGATGAAAGTAGTTGTTGAAAGTATCAGGCCAGAGCAGCACGTCATTTTTGCCGCCGCTGCGCTGGTTAACCTTATTGCGGCGTACCCATTGCATAAAGCTATAGGGCGCGAAAGCAGGAATCCGGCGTTGCCGCGGAATTCCGGCAACCGCCTTCGTTAGGCGACTGCTAACTGGAGACTGGGTAAACAAATTCACCAGCTCCGGTGCGATGCTCGAAAACTGCGCCCATCGATCGATAAATCCGAAGGCGTAAGCATTGAACGGCCGCATCCGCCCCTCATAGTAATGGGACATGAATTCCGCCTTGTAGGTAGGCAGGTCCACTTCGACCGGACACTCGCCGGTGCATCCCTTACAGGAGAGGCAGAGGTCAAGCGCCTCTTTTACTGCCTCGCTCTTCCATCCGTCATGAATGATTTCACCTTGTGCCATCTCGAATAGCAGATGGGCGCGCCCGCGCGTCGAGTGGCGCTCTTCGCGAGTGACCATGTAACTCGGACACATGGTGCCTTCATCGTGGCGGCGGCACTCGCCCACCCCGACGCAGCGCAGCGCGGCGCGAGCAAACGAATTTCCGTCCTTTTGAAAACTGAAGTGCGTCTTCGGCTCCCACGGACGATAGTCCGTGCCCAGACGAAGGTTCTCTTCCGGCTGATAGGGGTCCACGACTTTATGAGGATTCATTCGATTGGTTGGGTCCCAAATCGCCTTGAATTCAGCGAACGCCCTCACCAGATCTGCGCCGAACATCTTCGGCAACAGCGCGGCGCGCGATTGTCCGTCGCCGTGTTCACCGGAGAGCGAACCGCCGTACTGAATCACCAGATCGGCGGCGTGATCGATGAAATCGCGATAGTGACGAATGCCTTCGGCGCTGTCCAGCTTGAAATCTATGCGAGTATGGATGCACCCCTGCCCGAAATGTCCATAAAGCGCGCCTGTGTAATCAAATTTCTGCAGCAGGGCGCGAAATTCCCTCAAATAAGCGCCCAATTTCTCCGGCGGGACCGCCGCGTCCTCCCAGCCGCTCCAAGCGGGCGGCTTGCCGGGGACGAACGCCGTCGCGCCCAGTCCCGCCTCGCGCACCTTCCACACCTCCGATTCCTGCTTCTTGTCGTCATACAGTTTCATCGTCGGAGCATTCTCTTTCCCGCGAATTGCCGACGTCATCTTCTTTGCCAGTGCATCGGCCTCCCCCTGCGTGTCTCCGCCGAACTCTACCATCAGATAACCGCCGCCTTGAGGGAAGAGCGCCAGGTCTTGCGCATCCTTGCCTTCGCTGCGGATATCTCGCACTAACGTCTGGTCAAATCCCTCCAGCCCAATGGGACGATATTGCAATATCTCAGGCACGTGATCGGCGGCGCTGTAAGCATCCGAATATCCGAGCACAACCAGAGTGCGGTATTGTGGACTGGGCATCAATCGCAGCTTGGCTTCGAGGACGGTGACGCAGGTTCCCTCGCTGCCCACCAATGCGCGTGCAATGTGAAATCCATTCTCAGGCAGCAGACTATCGAGGTTGTAGCCGGAGACGCGGCGCGGGATCTTTGGATAGCGCTTCCTGATCTCGTCACCGTATTTATCGCGCAATTCGCGCAGCTTGCTATAGATCTCGCCCTTGCGCCCGCCGGCGCGGATAATCTGCTCGAGTTCACCATCGCTCGTCTGGCCGACTGTCATGCGGGTTCCGTCATAGAGCAGTATGTCGAGCGTTTCGGTGTTGTCCACCGACTTGCCGCCCATCAGTGCATGCACACCGCAGGAGTTGTTGCCCAGCATGCCTCCGATAGTGCAGCGGTTGTGGGTCGCCGGATCTGGCGCGAACGTAAGCTGGTGCACCTCAGCGGCGTCGCGCAGCGTATCGAGCACGAGGCCGGGCTGAACACGCGCTATTTTTCCCGCGAAATCAAGTTCAAGTATTTGATGAAGATATTTCGAGAAGTCGATGACTACTGCTACGTTACAGCACTGCCCTGCAAGACTGGTACCGCCCCCGCGGGAGAGTACCGGAGCGTCGAATTCGCGGCAGGCGGCGATTGTGGCAATCACGTCTTCCAGGGTCTTGGGCACCACCAGCCCAATGGGAATTTGGCGGTAATTCGAGGCATCTGTGGCATAAAGCGCGCGCGATCCCGCATCAAATCGCACCTCACCCTTAATGTTTCGCTTTAACTTACGTTCGAGCGCCTCAGCCGCCGGAAACTGATCAACGGGTATGGCGTGCGAGCTGGGTGGCAGAGGCCCAATGTTGACGAGATGGCTTGACATACTCGGTGGGATTCGCAAACTCAGCTCCGAGTTTGATCCCCCTCATGCTGTTGCGCAAATTCCTGTTTAGCCAAGACAGCTCAGAATCTGTCATGCTGAGCGAGCGCAGCGAGTCGAAGCATCTTTGTTTTCTCTGCGAAATCACTACATCCTGTTCATTAGGCCCGCAGCGAACCAACCTCGCATCTCGCCTTTATTGCTCCTCACTCAATCACCAGTTCCGAAACGTTGTCCTGAAACGGTGTCAATAGCTCCGCCCCGGCATCAGTGATCACCACCATTTCGCATTGCCGAATGCCGCCGAAGCCCTCGAAATATGCCGCCGGTTCAATGTTGAACACTGTCCCGGGTGCGAGCACATCGGGCGACTGCGGATGGATCCGTGGTCGGTCGCCGCCACTGATAGCTCCGAATCCGACCCCGTGCCCGGTGCCGTGCTTGAACGCCTCCGCAAAACCGTGCCTTGCCATCACCTTCCGCGCCGCCTGATCGACTTGTGCGCCAGTGGCCCCAGGCTTCAGCACGGCAAACGCCGCATCCCGCGCCTCGAATACCGCGCGATAAATCTCCCGTTGCCTGGAAGAGGGTTGACCCATGACGAAGGTGCGGGTGACATCGGTCCACATGCCAAAGGCCTGCGAATTGCAGTGCAGCAGCACCAGATCGCCATGCTCAATTCGACGATGGCGAGTGTAGGCGAAGGCATAATGCGCTTGCGCTGAGTTGGCCCCGGACATGCACCACGCGAAGCCTCCGGCACGATCTATATTGCGGGCTGAGGCCGCGGTCGAAAGCAGCGCGGTAAGCTCCGCGGCGATCTCCGCTTCGCTTGTGCCGATGCGGACAGCATTCTTGATTGCCGTAAATGCCTCGCCTATAATAGATGTTGCACGCCGCAGCCGATCCAACTCGAAACGGGTTAACGAGGCGGAGAGTTGATTGAGCATCTCCGACGCCTCCCGAACGTTAGCCGAGTCGCCCTCCAGCAGATCACGCAACGCTGACCCATAGAGGTGGGTCGCTGAGTAGGAGGCAGGAGTGCTCGCCGCTCCACCATCGCTTCCCAGGCGTCCGCCACTGAGACCGAGGCCCTGCAGCGCGGATTGCAAAGGACTCCGCAACTGTTCGCTGGCGATGACCAGAGTCTCCAGCTTTCCGGGCTGAAATGTCGAGAGCGGTATCCCGCACGGCTCAGCCAGTGCCGCCTCATCTTCCGGCACGATGAGGTGAGTATCGCCGGCAGCATTCACCAGCGCAACGCTCGTCCCGATCACCGGCCAGTAACTCGTCAGCATGAGCACGTTGCGCGGCAGCGAGCAGACAATACCATCCAGATTAGCGACTTTGAGCGCCTCGCGCACGCGCGCCAGTCGCTCCGGATCCTGAGGAGTACTCATTGCGCGTACTGCTCCGCGACTTTGCGCTTGAGCTCGATGCCGAAGCCGAGAAGGGAGAGATCAGGAGCGAGTTTGCCGTTGACCGGCTCTGGAACTCCCTCGAAGATCATGCGCTCGACGCGCGCGTGATCGTGGAAATATTCAATATGCACGGAGCGCGCCGTTGCGCAGCACAAGTGCATGTGCAGAGCGGGTGCGCAGTGCGCCGATAGCGGCCTGTGATGCGCGTCGCAGACCGCGTGCGCCTCAAGAAATCCGCTGATGCCGCCGCAGCGCGTCGCGTCCGCCTGCATCACGTCCACAGCGCCAGCACTCAGCATCCGCTCGAAATACCACGGCGTGTAGCCGTATTCTCCCGCCGCAATATTCATAGAATGGGGCGCGTGCTCACGGATAAAGTGCAGGCCGGCAAGATCATCGGAGCTGACCGGCTCCTCAAACCAGCGCACATCGTATTCGGTAAATTGCTGTGCAAATTCCAGCGCCTGTTTGACCGTGTAAGCGCCGTTAGCGTCCACAAAGAGCTGGCAATCAGGACCGATGGCCTCGCGCGCAACCTGCACCCGGTGCAGATCTCGATCGGGATCGCTGCCGATCTTCATCTTTACGCGCCCGATCCCCTGCTGTGCCCAGCCGCCAAGCTGCGCGCTAAGCTGCTCATCGGAATAACTGGTGAATCCGCCGCTACCGTAGATGTCGATGGAATCTCGCACCGCGCCGAGCAGCTTCAGCAAGGGCAACTTCAGCAGCTTCGCCTTGAGGTCCCAGCACGCGTTATCTATAGCAGACATCGCCATCGCTGCCACCCCGGGCCTCCCCAGATTGCGAATGGCAAGAGCCAGGTTTACGGCAAGAGCGCCGGTGTTCATCGCATCCTGCTTATTAACCACCTGCTCTTTCAGCAGCACCTCGACGAGCTTTGCCGTGGAAATATCGGCATAGGTATAGCCAATTCCGGTGACGCCCGCAGCTTCGAGTTCCACAATAACGATGGTGGTCTTGTCCCATGCGATGGTGCCGTCGGCTTCCGGTGCGTCGGTGGGAATTGTGCATGCGGTGACCTTGCCGCCGCGAATTGCCGTCTCTGGACTGACCTTTGGATCGAAGCTCACATGACTAGGAACTTGGTTTCGCGGCGCGGGTTGCCGCGTCCGTTAACATCGAAGAGTGAACGTAAACCGGCCCATCCCCTTTCGCGACCTGCGGCTCTTCATCTTTGACCTCGACGGCACGCTGATTGATTCGCGCGTAGACCTGGCGAATGCAGTGAATGCCATGCTCCGCCAGGTAGAGCGTCCGGAGCTGCTGCATCAGACCATCGCCACATATATCGGAGACGGCGCGCCCATGTTGGTCCGCCGCGCGCTGGGTGACCCCGATGATGAGAACTTCGTGCAGCACGCTCTCGATTTGTTTCTCGCCTACTACCGCCAGCACAAACTCGATCACACCTACGTCTATGAGGGCGTGCTGCAGTCGCTCAAGAACATGCAAGCCTCCTTCCCGCAGGCGAAGTTGGCAGTCCTCTCCAATAAACCGGTGAACCCGTCGCGCCAGATCGTGGAGGCGCTGGGGCTGACGCCGTTTTTCTTTCAGGTATATGGCGGCAACAGCTTCCACACCAAGAAGCCAGACCCTCATGGGGTTCTTACGCTGCTCCGGGAAGCGGGCAACGAAGCAGGCGAAGTTCCCGCGTCTGAAGCCGTGCTCATCGGCGACTCCGCGGTTGATGTGCTCACCGCGCGCAACAGCGGAATCTATTCCGTAGGTTGCGCCTACGGCCTCGCGCCGCACACCCTCGCAGATGCTCCGCCCGACATTCTGGTGGACTCTCCGATGGAGTGGATGGAGATGATCGCAGGCTGATAAATCGCGCGCGATATGAGAAAATAGACATGGAACTCCCCATCCGGCCTTCTGCCGAATCACGTTCAACATCCAACAGAAATGCGGGACTTCTGCCGGGAGTTCTCTTTCCAGATTTAAGCCAAAAAGAAGGCAATTAAGCAATGATTTCAGTCTCCAATCTCTCCATGCGCTACGGCTCCAAGATCTTGTTTGAAGACGTCAGTGTCACGTTTATTGCCGAGCGGCGCTACGGCCTCACCGGCCCCAACGGCTCCGGCAAATCAACATTTATGAAGGTGCTCACCGGCGAACTCGAGGCGCAAAAAGGCAACGTGGTGCGCCCCAAAAAGCTGGGAGTCTTGAGCCAGGACCAGTTCGCCTTCGATAAATACCGCGTGGTCGATACCGTCATCATGGGCAACAAGCCGCTGTGGGCGGCGCTCGAAGAGCGCGACCGGCTGTATGACAAGGCCGATCTGACCGATACGGATGGAATGCGCCTGGGCGAACTCGAAGGCATCGTCGGCGAGGAAGACGGCTACTCCGCCGAGGCCGATGCCGCCGTGCTGCTCGATGGACTTGACATCCCGGAAGAGCTGCACGAACGCAAGATGGGCGAGTTGCAGGGCGGACAGAAGGTGCGGGTGCTGCTGGCGCAGGCGCTCTTCGGCCATCCCCAGGCGCTGCTGCTGGATGAGCCCACCAACCACCTCGATCTCGAGTCCATCCACTGGCTGCAGAATTTTCTCAATCGCTATGAAGGCACGCTGATCGCGATCTCGCACGACCGCCATTTTCTCAACAGCATCTGCACCCACATCGCGGACATCGATTATCAAACGATCATCACTTACACCGGCGGATACGACGATATGGTGATGCAGAAGACCTCAGTGCGTTCGCGCCTTGAATCGCAGCAGGCGCAGCGCGAGAAGAAGATTGCGCAATTGAATGAGTTTATCGCGCGCTTCGCCGCCGGTACGCGTTCCACCCAGGTGAATTCACGGCGCAAAGAAGTCGAGCGGCTGCAATCGGACGATTTGAAGCGCTCCAACATTGCGCGGCCGTACATCAGCTTTCGCTTTGAGCAGCCTACGGGAAAGACAGCGCTTGAATTCGACGGCGTCAGCAAGGGCTTCGACGGCCTGACCGTGGTGGACAGCTTCTCCGCCATGATTGGACGCGGCGAGAAGATCGGTCTGTTGGGCCGCAACGGCGCGGGCAAAACGACGCTGATCAAGACCCTGCTCTCGGCCGCCGAGAATGTGGACGAGATGACTAGCGACGACCAGCCGGACTCGGGCACCATCCGCTGGGGACATAACGCGAGCGTCGGCTACTTCGTGCAAGACCATAAGGAGTCCATCCAACCGGGGATGACCGCCGCCGATTGGCTGCATCAATGGAGCCCGCGCTCCTCGAAAGAAGAGATTCGCGGGCTGCTGGGACAGATGCTATTCACCGGCGAGGAAGGGCTCAAGCCGACCAAAACGCTCTCCGGTGGAGAGGCGGCGCGTCTGATCTTCTGCAAGCTGATGCTGCTCAAGCCGAATGTGCTGGTCTTCGACGAACCCACCAACCACCTCGATCTGGAATCCATCAACGCGCTCAACATCGCTTTGCAAAAATACGATGGCACGGTGCTGCTGGTCACCCACGATCATGACCTGATTGATGAAGTGGCTACGCGCATCTGGCACTTCGAAGACGGCAGAATCATCGATTTCAAAGGCAAATACGAGGATTATCAGACTGATGCCGCAAATCACGATGCGCATGCATTTGCCTCGGCATAATCCACAAGCCGACATCTCTTGGGAGAGGAGACGGCACTATAATCGAGGTTTACCCAAGCTATGCCCTCCCCTCTTCATGATCAACTCGTAGCTGCCGGTGCAACCCTGGGCGACTACTCCGGCGCGGAGACGGCGCTTCACTTCGCATCAGGCGCGGAGGAGGAATTCCGCAAGCTCACAACCGAAGCGGCGGTTTACGACCTCAATTGGCGCGCCAAGATCGCCGTCACCGGCGAAGATCGCGTTCGCTGGATGAATGGCATGGTCACCAACAACGTCCGCGATCTGCCCATCGGGCACGGCAACTACAATTTTCTGCTCAATGCCAAGGGCCAGATTCTCGCGGATTTCTATATCTACAATCGCGGCGAATCGCTATGGATCGATACCGAGCGCTCACAGTTGCCGAAGATCATGCAGACGCTCGACCACTTCATCATCATGGACGATGTGGAGCTGACTGACATCTCGGAGAAGGTTGCATCGCTCGCCGTACAAGGTCCCAACGCGAAACAAGTAATACAGGCGGCGGGCATTCCCTTGCCGAACGGCCCCCTGCAGTATTCCGATGTGACCTGGCGGGGAATCGGCATCACCGTTACTCAAATGGCGAGCCCGGATTTCTTGACGTACGAAATCTGGAGCGGCGCGGAAAATTTTGGACAGCTTTGGACTGCCCTGATCGAAAGCGGCGCTGTTCCGGTGGGGACGCGCGCATTAGAGATGTTTCGCGTGATGAGCGGTGTTCCCAAATATGATCAGGACATCCGGGAGCGCGACCTGCCGCAGGAGACGGCGCAGGAACACGCGCTTAATTTTACCAAGGGCTGCTACATCGGACAGGAGATTGTCGAGCGCATCCGCTCGCGCGGCGCGGTGCACCGCACCTTCACAGGCTTCATCGCAACTTCCGGTGAACCCACGTCGGGAACAAAGCTCTCCGCCGACGGAAAAGAGAATGTCGGCGTTATTACCAGCGTGGAACATGTGCCAACAAAAACACTTGGAACGCGCACCCTCTGTCTCGGCTACCTTCGCCGCGAACTGATAGAGCGCGGCAGCAAAATCACTTTCGAAGGTGGAAGCGTCGAACCGCATGCGCTTCCCTTCACCAACGCATAAAAGGACAACCAAATGGCGAACGACAAGAACCGCGAGCCCGAATTCACTGTCACTGACCGGCGCAAGTACAACCTGGATGAGATACTGCAATCGCCTCCCGCGGAAGAGACCAAGCCGCAACCAGAAGAGGCAGGTGATTTCGCCAAGCCGGCAGAGGCGTCCAGAGCAGCGGTCGAAGCTGCGCCTCCTGATGAGCACAGCGCGCCGTCTATCGCTATTCCTATTCCTGCCCCTATTCCTATTGAGGAAGGTTGGGACAGCCCTAGCAATGACGAACAGTCGGCTCAGTCGCAGGCGTATCAGGAGAGCGGGCGGCATCTGGATTCCGCGCTCGATGCGCAGCAGCCGGGGCTCTCGCAACAGGTCGGAGCGGCCAGCTTCGACCGTCTGGTCGCGCTGATTTCCACGCAAGCCCTGCTGCTGATGGGCGCGCTTGCTCCCGAGGGCCAACAGCCGCGAGTGGATGTGGTCGGCGCACGGCAGCAGATTGACCTGCTTGACATCCTAAAGGAGAAAACCCAGGGCAACCTCGACATCAAGGAGCAGTCGATGCTCGACAACACGCTCTTCGAGTTGCGCATGATGTTTATTGAAATCATGAACGCCTTCGCAAAATCTCCGATCCAGAAAGCATAGACGGGAATGCATGCCACGCTCACCGTACTGGGCAGCGGCACCTCGATGGGAGTTCCCACCATCGGATGCGACTGCGCGGTATGCACCTCGACTGACCCGCACGACCGCCGCACCCGCCCTTCCATCATGCTGGAGTACAATGATGCGGTCGTTTTGATTGACACCGGTCCGGATTTTCGCGAGCAGGCGTTACGGGAAAAGATCAAGCGGGTGGACGCCGTGCTATACACCCACGGTCACGCCGATCATATCTTAGGCTTGGACGACCTGCGTCCGTTGAGTTTCAAGCACGGCAATGGTTTGCCTCTCTACGCCAGCGAATCGGCCGCCCAGACTATCGAGCAGGTCTTTAAATATGCATTCGATTCGGAATCCACCTACGCGACTCGCCCCCGGGTGCGGATCGAACCTTTGCACTCTGAGCTTGACCTGTTCGGAGTGCGCTTCATCACCGTACCGTTACTCCACGGAGATCACGAAGTGGCCGGCTTCCGCTTCGGAGAGGCGGCATACCTCACCGACTTCAGCAGCATCCCCGAAAATTCGATGGCGTTACTGCATGACCTCGACATCTTGTTTCTCGATGCGCTGCGCCGCAAACCACATCCAACGCACTCCAACCTCGACAACTCGTTGCGGCTGGTGGAAGAGTTGAAACCGCGGCGCGCCTTCTTTACTCACATGTCGCATGATCTCAAGCATGAAGAGACGAATGCGGCGCTGCCCCCCGATGTTCGGCTCTCACACGACGGGCTGAAGCTGGAATTTGAGATCGCTTAGTGGAGATTTACGGCAAACTCGATGAGATCGCGGGCTTCTCCGGCCCGACCGTCGCCACCATCGGAAACTTCGATGGCGTGCACTGCGCCCATCAGCACGTGTTGGCCGAGGTGGTGCGGCGCGCGCACGCATCGGGCGGACGCTCACTGGCCATCACCTTCGATCCGCATCCCACTCGTGTGTTGCGCCCGGAGAAGGCGCCCAAACTGATTACCACGCTCGCCGACAAGCTCGCCCTCATCGCACAGCAGCAGGTGGATGCGGCATTAGTGATCCCCTTCAGCGCCGGCTTCGCGCAGACCTCGGCACATGATTTCTGCCGTTTCCTGGTGCAGCAGGCGAATGTTCGCGAGATACACGAGGGAGTTAATTTTCGTTTCGGACGCGGAGCGGAGGCGGACGTCAAACGCATGTCCGAGCTGGGTCGCGAACTCGATTTCGCTGTGGTGGTCTATCCCGAGGAGCGCATTCGCGGAGAAGCCGTCTCATCAAGCCGCATTCGCGCGCTCATCTCCGACGGCCGCTTAAATCTGGCGCGCCACCTGCTGGGGCGACAGTTCTTTGTGCGTAGCACGCCTGCGCCAGGCCGCGGATATGGCGCGCGTTACACCGTCCCCACCATCAATCTGGCGCCCTACCCTGAGCTGCTGCCCGCAAACGGTGTCTATGTAACCGATCTGGAGATCAATGGCCGCATCTGGAAATCCGTGACCAACATCGGCAACCGTCCAACCTTCGGAGCGGGCTCCTTTGCGGTGGAGACCCACATCCTTGACTTCGAGCCGATGCCGCTCAATGAGCAAACGCCCTTAAAACTCACGTTCCTGCGCCGTCTGCGCTCGGAGCGCAAGTGGCCGGATGCCGCCGCGCTGAAAGCGCAAATCATGAACGACGTTGCTCGCGCGCGACGCTGGTTCAAGCTCGCGGCGGCAGCCCCCGCCCTGCGGAAATAACAAATGGCGCTCCCGGACCGCATCTCAGAGATCATTGCGCTCGAACTTGCGAAAATGCCCGCCCCGCAACTCGCCCGCGCCGCACGACAGTTGAGCGACTCTTACCGTGCCCAGCGCGGCAGCCCGAACCAGATCATCACCACCGAAGCCCAGCGCGCCGCCTATCTCAGCGTCCGTCTTCCTGCCACCTATGCCGCCATTGAAAGTGCTCTTCTACGTCTGCGCGAATACGCTCCTGATTTTTCTCCGCAAACTCTGCTTGATCTGGGCGCGGGGCCTGGCACTGCCGCTCTCGCCGCGTTTGAAGCCTTCCCTTGCCTCTCATCCGCTACGCTAGTTGAACGCGATCGGGCCATGATCGGCCTCGGACACAAGCTGCTGGCCAACCGCGATGTCCACTTCCTCGCGCAAAACGTAAACACTGCCGGCTTTCCCCAAGCTGATCTGGTGATCTGCGCCTATGCCCTGAATGAGCTTGCACAACACCAAGTTGATCCGGTCCTCAGGCGCGCGGTGGCGGCATCCACCCAATGCTTACTCATCATCGAGCCAGGATCGCGCGCTGGCTTTGCCCCTGTACTTGCGGCGCGCAAGTTGTTGATCAACGCCCCCGATTTCGCGCTCGTTGCCCCCTGTCCGGGCCACATGCCCTGCCCGCTAGCGGAAGCCGGCGATTGGTGCCACTTCGCAGCGCGCGTGCAGCGCACCTCGCAGCACCGCCGCCTGAAAAACGCCGCGCTCTCTTACGAGGATGAGAAGTTTTCTTACGTAATCGGATTAAGGCAGCCACTCGGGGCATCTCCGACAAAGGCCCGTATCATCCGCCGCCCCGAAAAATTGAAGGGACACGTGGAGCTGCGACTCTGTACCATCAGTGGTTTGCAATCCGCGGTGATCACCAAAAACAACGGCGACGATTACAAGCGCGCCCGGGATGCTGCCTGGGGCGATGGCTGGTAACACCCTGGATGAACTAGAATGACAGGTTTGCCATGAAGACAGAGACCGAGCCTATGACCACAACTGCTCCAACCGCCAGCCGCCGCATCTATGCCACCTGCGACATCGGAGACGCCGCCCTCAACCGCCTGCGCGAGCAGGGATATGAGGTTGAGGTCTATCCCGGCCCCGAGCCGCCGCCCAAGCAGCTCATCGTTGAAAAAGTAAAAAGCGGCATCGTCGGACTGATTACCACCCTGCGCGATCCCATCGACGACGAGGTCTTCGAGGCCGGCAAACACACGCTCAAAATCGTCTCCCAGATCGCCGTCGGATTCGACAATATCAATCGCGCCGACGCCTGCAAATACAAGGTCCCCTTTACCAACACTGCGGACGTGCTCACCGAGGCGACTGCGGAATTCGCCTTCTTCATGCTGGGCGCGGTAGCGCGCAAGCTCTGGCCGAGTGAACTGGAGGTCCGCGAAAATCGCTGGGGCGCGTGGCACCCTTTCCTGCCCTTTCTCGGCGACGAAGTCACCGGGAAGACCATCGGCATCATCGGCACCGGGCGCATCGGACAGGCGATGATCAAGAAATGCACCGGCTTTGATATGAACATCCTGTGCTATGACCCGGCATACCAGAACACAGATTTTGTCGAGAGCATTCAGGAGGTGATGAACCTGCGCGAGTGCCACAAACTGCAGGCCCATCGCACCATCATTCAATACTCCGACCTCGATCAAGTGCTTGAGATGTCGGATTTTGTCAGCCTGCACGTCCCGCTGATTCGTCCGGAAGAAGGCCCCGCCTCGACCTATCATCTGATCAACGAAAGCACTTTGCGCAAGATGAAGCCGACCGCCTTCCTGGTCAACACCTCGCGCGGCCCAGTGGTGGATGAGGCGGCGCTCTACAAAGCACTCAAAGAGAAATGGATCGCCGGTGCCGCGCTCGATGTCTTCGAGCATGAGCCGCTGCCGCCGGATTCTCCGTTGCGCGATCCCGCCATCGCTGATCGTTGCCGTCTGTTCAACCATTTTGCCAGCGGAGCAAGAGCGACCCGCCTCTCCGTTGATCCCAATATCGGCATGGCGGGACGGTGCGTGCAAGGCATGCTCGACATTCTCCAAGGAAATTACGGCGGCGATCCCGCGCAGATGCCCTATGTCGTGAATAAAGAGGCATTCCGCCTTCCATCTTGACCAGCATTGAGGCGGTCTAAAACAACGCACCACCCGACGATGGGAATGCGCAGCCTACCCCGCCCAAACGGAAGCGGCTTTCGTCCAGACACTCTCCGGGTACTTTACTTTCAGATCGCTCGCCAGGGGCGCAAGTCCGCTGTGATCGTTGGTTGATTTGTAACGAACAACGCCCGCCCAATACATCGCCTCTGGTACAGCGGTCGATTTGGGGAAGCGCTCCACAATCTGCTTATTGATTCGTTCCGCTTCGCTCCAGCGCTTTTGCATAAATTCCAGCCGCGCTTCGCCAGCAAGCAGCCGGGCGAAAAACTCGCCGCGCGGCAGATAGCCCTCGCTGCGATAGCGCTCTCTTCCCTCTGAATCGAGCAGCAGCACAGTGGGTGTCCACAACACGTTGTACTGATGAAAGACGGGGCCCTTCTGCTTGATGTTGAAGGTGAGTGGGATGAAGTTCTGACTGATGTATTCGGCTATTTCAGGGTCACTGTAGGATTCGGCTTCCAGCCGAACACAGCCTGTTCACGCGGGAGCGGCGGAGAAATCGAGCAACAGTGGCTTCTCCGATTGTTTTGCTTCGGCAAGGGCCGCATTCAGGTCGTCTTTCCATTGCACCAACATCCTTGTCCTCCTAAGCGAGAGTATACGCGGAGGGTCGGCGTCCCCGCGGACCTTTCGGAGCAGGCCCGGATCATAAGCTCGCTTCGCACTTCTCCACACAATCCGCGGAATTGCTCTATTCACAAACGCAAGATGGCACAGACAGGAATGTCTGTGCCACCAGGTTTTACAAGGTCCTACGCCAGTGTCGCCGCGACCTTCTCCACCCGGAAGGCCTCGATCACATCGCCTTCGTGAATGTCGCCGTAGCCCGCGATGGCGATACCGCATTCCATCCCGGTGCGCACTTCACTCGCATCATCCTTGAAACGCTTGAGCGATCCCACCTTGCCCTTGAAGACTTCGGCCCCCCCGCGCATTAGCTTGACCTCCGAATCGCGGCGGATAATGCCATCCTGCACCGAGCAGCCGGCGATTGTGCCCAGCTTCGGTACCTTGAAGGTCTGGCGCACCTCGGCCCGTCCGATGTAGGTCTCCTTGATGATCGGATCGAGCAACCCGGCCATCGCAAGTTTGATCTCGTCCTGCAACTCGTAAATGATCGAGTGCAGGCGAATGTCCACGCCCTCCTGCTCCGCAGTCTCTTGCGCCTTGCGCTCGGGACGCACGTTGAAGCCGATGATCACCGCGTCAGAGGCGGTGGCGAGCAATACATCGCTCTCTGTGATTGCGCCCACGCCGGAGCGCAGGATCTTCACCCGCACCTTCTCGTTCGACAGATTTTGCAATGAATCCGCGAGCACTTCGACCGAACCGCCGACATCACCCTTAAGGATGAGTTGCAGCTCCTTCATGCCCGCGTTCTTGATCTGCTCGGAGAGGCCTTCGAGAGTGACCCGCGAAGATTTTGCCAGTTGTGCCTCGCGCGCCTTGCCCCCGCGATACTGGGAGATGCTCTTCGCCTTATCGCGGGTGGTCAGTACCTGGAATTGATCTCCGGCGGCGGGCAGACCTTCGAGTCCGAGGAGCTCGATGGGCGTGGAAGGACCGGCTTGTTCGAGGGCGTTGCCGCGATCGTCGAACATGGCGCGTACCTTGCCGAAGGTGTTGCCCACAATGAATGCCTCGCCAATGTGCAGCGTGCCTTGCTGGATAAGGATGTCGGCCACCACGCCGCGTCCCCGGTCGAGCTTGGCTTCGAGCACGTGCCCGGTGGCGGCGCGGTCCGCAAACGCGCGGAAGTTGCCGACGTCGGAGACCAGGCAGATATTCTCCATCAGCAGATTGAGATTGGTCTTCTTCTTCGCCGAAACCTCCACATATACGGTGCTGCCGCCCCAGTCTTCGGGAACCAGGCCGCGGTCCGCCAATTGCTTCTTTACCCGCTCCGGCTGCGCGTCGGGCTTGTCGATCTTGTTGACCGCGACGATGATTGGGACCTTCGCGGCGGTCGCGTGGTCCACTGCTTCGAGGGTCTGGGGCATGACTCCATCATCGGCGGCAACCACAATCACGACAATGTCGGTGACTTTGGCGCCGCGCGCGCGCATCCGCGTGAACGCTTCGTGGCCCGGAGTATCGAGGAACACAATCTCGCGGCCAAACGCCGGAGACGATTCGTCGTTGATCTTCACCTTGTAAGCGCCGATGTGCTGGGTGATGCCTCCCGCCTCCCCGGCCGCGACTTCAGTCTCGCGAATGGCGTCGAGCAGCGAAGTCTTGCCGTGATCGACGTGTCCCATGACCGTCACCACCGGAGCACGGATGCCGCCTTCGATATCAATGTCCTCACCCTTTTCGATGGCCTCAAGCATCTCGGTTTCGGTGTCGTGCGCCATCTGCTCTTCAAAGCTGAGGACGTTGGTGTCCGCGCCGAAGAAGCGCGCGATCTCGCGGGCGAGGTCTGCGTCGAGCGTTTGATTGACGGTTGCCATAACGCCCCGCATCAGCAAGCGGCTGATGATCTCTTTGGCGCGAACGTCGAGCTTTTCCGCGAGGTCTTTAACGCTAATGCCCTCGGAGATGGTGATGGTGCGGGTAATCGGCACCGGCTCATTCATCTGCTGGGTCTGGAAGCGCTGCGCGTTGAAGCCCTTCATCGGGCCCTCTTTTACGCCCCGCGGCTCATAGCGCTGGCCGGGCCTGCGATTGCCGGCCGGGCGGCGGCCATCGGGCGCTCCAGTGGGAGGCGGCGGTAACATGCCGGGTGCGCCCATGCCGGGGCGTCCGGGGAAACCTCCAGGACGGGGCGCCCCGGTTCCGGTGCGGGTAGGATGTGGGCCACGCCGCATGCCACCGGGCCCGGCTGGTGCGCCAAACGGAGGACGCACACCGGCTGTGCCTGGCTGACCCTGGCCCTGGTAATTAGGATTTTGACCCTGATAGCCAGGACGCGCGCCTTGCCCTTGGCCGGGGCGAGGACGCTCGAAGATGGGCCTGCCCCGCTGCAGTCCAGGCGGGGGCGTAGCGGGCGCCGCGTACACCGGACGCGGACCCGTCTGGGGAGTGATAATGCGGCGGACAGGAGTTGCCGGCGCAGCAGGTGCCGCGGCTTGTTCCGTTGCAGGCGGGGCTGCTTGCTCTATAACCGGCGGCTCAGGCGCGGGCGGTTCGGGGCGCGCCGCATAATTGGGTCGCGGTCCGGTATGAGGTGTCACGATACGACTGGCGGGGCGCACTTGAGGCCCGTCGTCAGCGCCTTGCGGCGGAGCCGCGGGGGGAGCGCTCGGCTCTGCCTGGATCGGTTTGGAGGGAAAATTGTGCGCGGTCGTAGTCTGCTGCGGGGTCTGCGGCACCGCTGACGCCTTTACGCCCATTGGCGGCGGCGGAGCTACTTTGGCGATTGCCGGTACCTCAGGCGCGGGCTTGGCGGCAGCAGGAGGGCGCGATTGCGGGGTCACCAATCGCGGCGGCATTGCCGGCTTGGAGGCTGCCGCTTCGGGCCTGCCGGTTGACGTTCCCGCTACCCTTCCCGCGACATTGATCTGCGGCTTGGCGGATATCGCCGGCGACGGCGCGCTGGCGCGTTGCGGTGCCTCTCTTTGCGCGCGCAACATGGCCGCGACATCCCCCGGCTTAGAGACCTTTGAGAAATCAATTTTGGGCCTAATATCGTTGCTGCCCTCGCGCTGCATCGCACCGGCAGACGGCTTGCCGCCCAACAACTTGCGAACCCGCTCGGCTTCGTCAGCTTCGAGCGAACTAGAGTGGGTCTTCTTTTCGGTTACGCCTACCTTGGGCAGGGCATCGAGGACCTCTCTGCTCTTTACCTCAAGTTCTCTCGCCAAATCATTAATTCGAACTTTACTCACGCCTTGTAATTCTCCCGCTTTTTGTCTCGGGTGCCCTGCCTTGGGCGCCCGCTCACTGTGGTTTATGCGTTCATGGAATCCCTCACGCTTGTGGAACTTGAACTTTGGGTACCTATTTGACCGGCTCTCTATCCTGATCGTGGTCCCGCTCACGATCTTCCTCAGAACCCAGGTCATCCTCAGAAGAGGACTCTTCCGCCTCGTCCGCACCAGCTTCGCCGTGGACATGGACCTCGGCGACATCGGCGTCCGGAGCGTTTTCCACGCCGCTGATGGCCTCCGCTTCGAGCGCCTGCCCAGTGTCTATATCTTCATGGTACTCCGAAATGTCGGGTGTCACATGCAGGTTCGGGGTTGCGATGCTCTCTCCCTCCAGTTCATCGGGAGCGGCTGTGACCTCCACCCCGGCCACCTCCGCGTCGGATGCGGTCTCGACGTCTTCCGCCGCTACCGCCTCGGGAGCGGCGGCCGCATCCAGTCCGAGGAAGTAGGCGTTTACGCTCTCCGCGATCTTCTCAATGGTTTTTTCACCAATCCCGGGAACCTCTTCGAGCTGCTCCGGAGTCATGTCCGCGAGTTGCTCGACGGTAGTGATGCCCGCCGCCACCAGCTTCTCGACCGTACCCTCACCCAGGCCCGGTACGCTCTGGATGGGGGTGACCGTTTCCACCTCCATCTCGCGCATTTGGGCTTCCACTTCCTGGCGCTTCTCTTCTTCGCTCTTGATGTCGATCTTCCAGCCCAGCAGCTTGGCGGCTAGGCGTACGTTCTGGCCTTTCTTGCCGATGGCGAGAGAGAGTTGAGTGTCGTCCACCACTACCTCAAGCGCCTTGCCCGCGAGGTCGAGGATGGTGACGCGACTCACCTTCGCAGGCTGCAGCGCCTTCTCGGCAAACGTGGTGATGTCGTCGTTCCATTCGATGATGTCGATTTTTTCGCCGCGCAGCTCCCGAATGATGGATTGCACGCGCATCCCCTTCATGCCCACGCACGCGCCCACCGGGTCAACATCTTTGTCCTTCGAGGTCACGGCGATTTTGGTGCGCTCGCCGGCTTCGCGGGCGATGGCTTTGATCTGTACTGTCGAGTCGTAGATCTCAGGCACCTCGGTCTGGAAGAGGTTCTTCACCAGCTCCGGCGCTGCGCGGGAGACGATCACCTGCGGGCCTTTCGAGGCCTTTTCGACTTTGGTGATGACCACCCGTATCCGCTCGCCTACGGAAAAAGACTCGAGGCGCGAAGATTCGCGGCGCGGCATCTTGGCTTCGCTCTTGCCCATGTCGAAGATAGTGTCCTGGCCTTCAATGCGCTTTACCGCGGCGGTGGCAATTTCGCCTACCCGTCCGATGTTTTCGTTGTAGATGGTGTCACGCTCGGCCTCGCGTACCTTCTGAAAGATGACCTGCTTCGCCATCTGCGCGGCAATCCGGCCCAGCACATCCGTAGGCTTGTAGAAGCGGATCTCTCCTCCCACTTCAACTTCAGGATCAAGCTTCTGCGCCTCTTCCAGAGACATTTGCAGCGCGTCGTCTTCAATCTCATCGTCGGTCGCGAGCACGGTCTTCGCGGCATAGGCCGTAATCGCGCCCGTCTCCTTGTTGAGTTCGGCGCGCAGGTTCTCGTTGGTCTTGTAGTACTTGCGGGTCGCGAGCGCAATGGCGTCCTCGACCGCCGCCACCACAATCTGCGGATTAATGCCCTTCTCTTTACTAATCGCCTCGATACTTTGATAAAGCGCGCTTGCCATTGATTATCCTTGCTCTTTTCGTCTCTAGCTACTAGCGGCTGGCTGCTAGCTGCTGCTTTCCGGTCCGTCGTCGGCGACCAGTCGCCGGCAGCCAGTTTGCCCCTTATTCCTCGTCTCTTATCTCTACCTCTAAACTTCTATCTCTACCTCTACCTCTATACTTCCGGCACCAACTGCGCTTTTTCAATGTCTTCGAACCGGAGCGTCACCTCGGAGGCCGCCGCCTGCTTGCCGGGTTTGACCTTCTTTGTGTCGGGCGAGAATGTGATCTTCCCATCCTCAATCGATTTGATTCGCGCCTGCCAATGGCGATTCCCATTCACCGGCTCGCGCACGCTCAATTTCACCAGGCTTCCGATGAAGCGGCGGAAATCCGCCACCGTGGTCAGCTTGCGGTCCAGGCCGGGAGAAGACACTTCGAGGGTGTAAGCCGCTCCCGGTATCGCGTCCTCGACGTCCAGAATGACGCTCAGTTCGCGGCTAAAGCTCTCCAAATCTTCGTGCGTGACCCCCGCCAGTTGATCCAGTCCCACATGCGAGGGAAGCTTCACCGCCTCCTCGCCCTCGGCTTTTAGCTGCTCGGCGATCTCTCGCCGCCCTGCTTCGTTCTTTTCGATGAAGACGCGCAGAATGCGTCCTCCCTTGCCGGAGCCGCCGCGCAACTCCACCTCGACCACTTCGAGACCGCCTGATGCGGCGACCCGTTCAGCAATCTTGCGGACTCTCTCTTCTGCGCCTTCGAAACCCATAGCTGCCAGTCCAGCCGCCAGTTTTCTCATCCCAAGCGGATACAAATAAAAAGTGGGCTTTCGCCCACTGGTATGCTTCGCCGGACGGTGCCATGCTCACGTCCTTCAAACGATCCCCGAAGCCAGACCTGTTGTGCGCCCGCTCTCGCATCCAGCGGGATTCCACCTCTTGCAGTGTACCCTGACCAGGGAAAAATTGCCACCTTCGCCAGCGTTTCTGAAATGCGAAGGAGTTTGGACTATCCGGCCAAAGCCTTATTGCGGCATAAGATCACTTAAGGTCCGCCTAACGAGTGGCAAAAGAGGTGAAAATGTTGCAAAAAAGAATGGAAATTGATCCAAAAAAACGATAAAAAACGTGCATTTTTGCCCAGAGTATCTCGCCCTTAGGATATTAGTCCATTTCTAGGGTACAGAGCTGAGAAGTGAGCGGACTCGAAGAGGTCGGGCCAGTTTAAACGCCAGATTCCTTGTCGCTGCGCTCCTCAGGATGACAATTCGGGAGAGGCACTTCGTTCTCGCGTGAACGGGCGGAGAGTTACTTTACTTTCACACGATCGGCGAACTTATCATACTGGGTCTGGGTGACTGCGCGCTTAGAGACGAGGTCCTGCTTGCGTTCATAGGGACGGCGAGCGATGATGCGGTTGGCAGTGGCGGCATCCACTCCGGGGAGAGCCATGAGTTGATCTTTGGTGGCCGAGTTCAGATCGAGCGAGCTCAAGCCTTCGCGGATACCCTGGGCGATGGCCTTGGCGTTACTCTTGAAGTCAGCGGTAGCTTGCGCGGTCTTTTCCCGGACTTGATCGGGCGTGGGTTTGCTGGGCGCGCTGCAACCCGCCAGAACCATCAGCAACAACATGCAGAAAACTAGACCAGCTCTCATAGCCGTTAAGATGCAATAAAACGGCCTGCGCGCCAAGCACATTTTTCCGCCGGAAACCTGCGGATTCAAGAGATGTATCCGCCGGCCGATGAAAGGATCTGTCCCTACCGCGCCCATGCCCACCCATACGAAATACGATTATGACCTGGTAGTGATCGGCAGCGGGCCAGCGGGGCAGAAGTCCGCGATCTGCGCGGCGAAGCTGGGCCGCAGGGCGGCGATTGTCGAGAAGAACTGGATGGGCGGGGTGTGCGTGCATACCGGCACCATTCCCAGCAAGACGTTGCGCGAAGCGGTGCTCTATCTCAGCGGCTTCCGGCAACGTACCTTTTACGGGCGCAATTACGCTATCAAAGATCGCATCAACATGGAGGACCTGACCTTCCGCATCAAGGCGGTGATCGCGAAAGAGACGGACGTGATCCAGGCGCAACTGCGGCGCAACGGGGTGGAGGTGGTCGAAGGCAACGCGACTTTTCTCAATAGGCACACGATTGAGGTGCGCAACGGCAATGGCCCGCGGCAGATCACGGCGGAGAAGTTCATGATCGCGACCGGGACCAGGCCGGCGCAGAACGACAAGATCAAAACCGACGGCAAGCGGATATTCAACTCCGACCAGTTGCTTTCGATGGAGCAGTTGCCGCGCGACCTGATCGTGGTGGGAGCGGGCGTAGTGGGCTTGGAATACGCTTCTATGCTGGCGCCTTTGGGGGTGAAGGTCACGCTGCTCGATGCGCGCCCTACACTACTTGATTTTGTGGATCGCGAGCTGATGGATAGTCTGTGCTTTCAGTTGCGCAAGCAGGGGATGGTCTTTCGAATGGGCGAGAAGGTGGTCGAGTGCGGCATCGATCCGGAGCGCGAGCGGGTGGTGGCGTCGCTTGAAAGCGGCAAGACGATACATGCCGAGGTGCTGCTTTATACGGTGGGACGGCAGGCGAACTCCGACCACCTGGGCCTCGAAGAGATTGGCATTACGCCAGGAGAGCGGGGCAAACTAGAGGTGGACGAGACCTTCCGCACCGCGGTAGAAAATATCTATGCGGCGGGCGATGTGATTGGCTTTCCCGCGCTGGCCAGCACTTCGATGGAGCAGGGGCGGATTGCCAGCTGCAACATGTTCGGCGTGGCCTGCACTATGATTCCGCAGGCGGTGCCCTATGGGATTTATACGATTCCCGAGGTCTCGATGGTGGGCAAGAGCGAAGAATGGCTGACCAAAGAACGCATCCCTTATGAGATCGGCATTGCCCGCTACAGCGAACTGGCCAAGGGGCAGATGCTGGGGGATGATGATGGTTTTCTGAAGCTGCTCTTTCATTCCGACACGCACAAGCTGCTGGGAGTGCATGTGATCGGCGACCGCGCTGCGGAGATCGTCCATATTGGGCAGGCGGTGTTGAGCTTTGACGGCACCATCGAGTATTTCCGCGATACGGTGTTCAACTATCCGACGCTGGGCGAGGCGTATAAGGTCGCGGCGCTGGATGGGTTGAACCGGCTGTAAGCGGTTTAGGCGGCGCACATATCAGCGACTTGTCGATTAGAGCGTGACGATTTTAAGGTCGGGAATAAGCTGGAAATGCCTGGTATTAAACGTGGCCACATCGAAGCCGAGATGCAGGGCTGTTGCCCCGATCAACAGGTCCTCGAACTCGATGGCAATCCCTTTGGCGGCTTGCTGGCCCTCAATGCGTCCGGCAAGCTGCGCGATGTCGAGCGTTACCGGGTGCACGATCAGATCGTGGAAGACTTTGTGGGAGAATAAGCGTCGCCATTCACGGTCGGCGTCGGTCCTGGCCCGGTAGATGCCATGCGTCAGTTCCACTGCGCTGACAACCGAGAGTGCGATATCGACTTCGCCGTGTATCGATCGCGCGTGGTAGAGGATATCTTCGATGGAGCCGCCACGCCGTTCGCTTGCGATCAGGATGCTGGTATCGAGGATTAGTCCCATGCCGAAGTGTCGCGCGGCTTTCGACTGCGAATGATCTCTTCCATGTCGGCGGCGAACCCGGCATCCATAACCGGCGCATATCCCAGCGCTCTCGAGCTAGCTTCTGCCCGAGCGATCGATTCGGAGATGGAGCGGTGCGGCGGACCAACCGCGCGCAGAATGACCACCGGACGGTCATCCGAGTCGATGACTATTTCCTCTCCCGCGCGAACGCGAGCCAGCAGATCGATGAAGTTCTCAGCTGCTTCGGCTTCCGAGATGTGGAAGGTTGGCATATTCACAATGATACCGTGTTTGATCTTTCCTTTGCGGCTGAAAAGCGGCCGCTAATCTATGCCATGATCGAACACTGCAGACGGCGCGGGGATGTATTGGAGTAATCTTGTCGGCGACCGCGCGGCGGAGATCGTCCACATCGGGCAGGCGGTATTGAGCTTCGACGGCACCATCGAATACTTCCGCGATACGGTGTTTAACTATCCGACGCTGGGGAGGCGTATAAGGTCGCGGCGCTGGATGGGCTGAATAGGTTGTAAAGTATGTCCCAACTGATTGCCGAAAAGCATCATGGGACAATCGCGATTTCCGAAGAGGCGTTGCCGGCGATGGTTGAAGCTGTACGCAAGATCGAGTCGGTCTAGAACGGGTATTCCCTGCCTTTGGTTATAATTCATTTCGAGTTTGAGCTACTCAGTTTTAGTCTGCTGGACTAAAGTGGTGGTTGTGGAGATTCGATGACGGCGACGGCGGCACGGAGATTTGGGCCTTATGAATTCATCGCGCCGCTGGGAGCGGGCGGGATGGGTGAGGTGTTTCGCGCGCGCGATACGCGGCTGGGACGCGAGGTGGCGATCAAGGTCCTGCCAGTGGCGTTCAGCGCAGACCCGGAGCGGTTGCGGCGCTTTGAGCAGGAGGCGCGGGCGGCGGCGGGGTTGAACCATCCGGCGCTGATGGCGGTGTATGACATCGGTACGGAGAACGGCGCGCCCTATATAGTTTCGGAGCTGCTCGAAGGCGCGACCTTACGGCATTGTTTGAGTGAGGGCCGGATGCCGCTGCGCAAGGCGATTGATTACGGGGCGCAGATGGCGCGGGGGCTGGCGGCGGCGCATGAGAAAGGGATTGTCCATCGCGACCTGAAGCCGGAGAACATTTTTATCACCCGCGACGGGCGGGCGAAGATCTTGGATTTCGGATTGGCCAAGTTGGTCGAGCGTGATGCGCAGTCTTCCGTCAGTGAGACACAGACGATGGCGCGCGAGGAGACCACGCCGGGGCTGGTGCTGGGGACGGCGGGTTATATGTCGCCGGAGCAGGTGCGCGGGCAGGCAGTAGATCATCGCTCGGACATTTTTTCTTTCGGCGCGATCCTGTATGAGGTGTTGTCAGGGGAGCGGGCGTTCAAGGGCGCGACTGCGGCGGATACGATGACCGCCATCCTGCGGGAAGACCCGCCGGATTTAACGACGACGGCAACGGGAAGCAACGCAAGTGCAAGTATTCCAGCGGCGCTCGATCAGATCGTGCGGCATTGTTTGCAGAAGGAGCCGCAGCAGAGGTTTCAATCGGCGAGCGACACAGCTTTTTATCTGGAGTCGCTCTCGACCGCTACTTCCGGCGCGGCCTCGGCATTGCGGGGACGGGCAATTACCTCATCGCCCATACCGGGAATGTCGCGGCGGATGTTTTTCGCGACGGTGGGCACGCTCGCTCTCATAGGCGCATTCTTTCTCGGACATCGCCTCGCTTCGTTATCAGGGGCAGCGCCGTTGCCACAGTACAAGCCGATCACATATCAGCAGGGGACGATCAATTCCGCCAGGTTCTCTCCCGATGGGCAGACGATGTTTTGCGCCGCCAGGTTCGGCAAGAAATTTGAATTGTATTCCGGCAGGTTGGATAGCGAAGGTTTGCGCCCGCTGGGGATTGACGCCAGCGAGGTGTTGTCGGTCTCGACGGCAGGAGGGATCGCATTTCTAGAAGAGGAGCGGGCGCTCGGTGGCTTTGCCATGGCGGGAACTTTAGCCAGCGTGCCGCTGGGCGGGGGTTCGCCCAAGCGCATTCTCAATGACGTGCAATCGGCCGATTGGTCGCGTGATGGCAGCGGGCTGGCAGTGGCCCGCTTCCTCCCGGAGAAGCATGTTTACCGGCTGGAGTACCCGATTGGCAAGGTGCTCTATCAAACGGATGGCTATATCTCTCATCTCCGCTTCTCGCCGGATGGCAAGACATTGGCCTTTCTCGATCATCCTATTTTTGGCGATGATCAGGGAGTGGTGGCCGTTATTTCCGCTTCTGGCGGGATGGTGAAGCGGATCACCTCTTCCTTTTCTTCGACGCAAGGTCTCGCGTGGCGTCCCGACGGCGGGGAGCTTTGGTTCACGGGCGCAAAATTGGCGAGCAATCAGCGGTCTTTATACGCAGTGATGCTGGCTTCTCCGGTGACCCGTTTGCTGCAGACCGGGCCGGTGGACATGATCATTGATGACATTGCGAGCAGCGGCCAGGCGCTGGTGAACAGCAACGATCGGCGCATTGTGGGCATGGTCTCCACGGTTGGCCATCCCGAAGAGCAGGACCTGGCGTGGTTTGACTGGACGACCACATTCCTTTTTTCCAATGACGGCAAACAATTGTTGCTGAGTGATTCGGGGTCCCATGGCGGAGTGAATTACTCGACTTTTCTGCGCAATGTGGACGGTTCGCCAGCGGTGCGCCTGGGCGATGGAGGGGGCCTGGCGCTCTCTCCTGATGGACAGTGGGCGATCTCTTACCTGCCGCAAGCGCCCGCTCAGCTTTTATTGCTGCCCACGGGCGCGGGAGAGGCGCGACAGCTCACCCACTCTAAGTTGGACCATGGACGCGCGGGCTGGTTCCCCGACGGCAAGCGGATCGTATTCACGGATGAAAGCCGGACCTACCTGCTCGATCTGAATGGCAATGAAACGGCGCTTACTCCAGAGGGGATTGTGGGCGTGCTGGTAACGCCTGATGGCCAATCGGTGCTGGTAAAGACGAGAGCAGGAAAATACGAGCTCTATCCGGTGGCGGGGGGCGAACCGAAGCCGCTCGAGTGGCTGCGCGAGAATGATGCGCCCATACGGTTCAGCGGGGATGGGCGGTCGCTTTTCGTCGTTGCGAGCGAGAAGGGAAGTTCCGACATTATTCTCTCCCGGGTGGAATTTGCAGACGGCAAGCGGACGCTGCTGCGCCATGTGCAGCAGCCGCAGAATGCATATTCGGGGAGAATTCTCGGGGTGGACGTAACGCCGGATGGCACGGGGTATGCCTACGGCTACGCGCAGACGCGATCGGCGCTGTATGTGGTGAGCGGGTTGCGGTGAGTCACGGGTCACGGGCTTAAAGGGTCACGGTAATAGTCGCGGAGTCGTGGAGTCACGGGCTAAAGGGTCACGGGCTGAGGCTGTGGCACAGTGGGGCGCACCAATCACAGAGGCGGCTTGCTTCCCGCATGAGACCGCGGGCAAGGTTTATCCTAGAGAGTTCGGTTGGTGAACAAAATCGGCAGGAGACAGTTCTCTTAATTTCTTATGGATACTAAAGTTGCAGTTCGGGCAGGCGTGAATCTGGATGAAATCGCGGAGTGGATTGAAGCCTTCGACGAGGTGATTGCCGCCGAAGGCGCAAATGGCGGAGCGCAGTTGCTGGAGGCGATTTCGCGTTATGCGCGCGAGGCCGGAGTCGAAGTTCCGGGGCGGGTGAACACCGCGTATGCCAACACGATTCCGGTCGAGGAAGAGGTCCGCTACCCCGGCGACC
>JBDTLH010000232.1:0-6001 GCA_039934875.1 Acidobacteriaceae bacterium
CAGGTCGAATCGATGGTTGGTGGAGACGAAAACCTTTCCACCGAAAGATGATAGATAGCGAGATAGCGAGATAGCCAGATGAGTATTGGTCCTCAACCGCAGCTGGCAAAGCGCAAAACCTTTCCCGCAAGAGCAAAATGGCGCTCCTTTAAACCCCAAGAGCGCTACAGGGAAATTATGCGCTTGACAACGCCTTCCCTCTTATCGATGGGCCACCTGCTCATTTCCAAGGTCTTTGATGGCGAGCATTATTTCTTGCTCGAACCCATCGGAGAGGGCAAAACTCGCCTGATGCAAGGCGAAAAGTTCTCAGGCCTTCTTGTCGGTCTCTTGAGCGGAACACTATCTGCGACGGAAGCAGGTTTCAAGGCCATGAATACCGCTCTCAAGCGGGAGTCCGAACGGAGTGGAAGTCCCAACGGCTAGACCGTGCTCCCTTGCTCAGCGAGAAATTCAACCTGACCCACTACCGGCAATCTCTCGCGCGTGACAATCCCCGCCTTCATGCCCTACGATTGAAGTTTACGTTTCAAGCGCATCCAAGCTGCGTCTAGCTGGTTTCCTTCTAGGAAGATCGGGTCCCACAAAGATGAGTCAGGGCAAGTTCTACCTCACCACGCCAATTTATTATGTCAACGCACGCCCGCACATCGGGCACGCCTACACCACCATCGCCTGCGACGCGGTCGCGCGCCGGCAGCGCATGTTGGGCAAAGACGTATTCTTCCTGACCGGCACCGACGAGCACGGACAGAAGATCGAGCGCTCCGCTGCCGCGGCGGGCAAGACGCCGCAGCAATTTGCCGACGAGGTCTCCCAGGAGTTCCGCAAGCTGTGGGAGCGCATGGGCATTACCTACGACAAATTCATCCGCACCACCGACGACGAGCACAAGCGCGGGGTGCAGCAGATGTTCCGCGCCCTGCAGCAAAACGGGCACATTTACAAAGGAACATACACCGGCCAATACTGCACTTACGATGAACTCTATGTGGATTCCGTCGGGCCGGGCGAACCGTGCCCGGAATGCGGACGTCCCACGGAGACGGTAAGCGAAGAGAACTATTACTTTAAGCTATCCGCAATGCAGGCGCCGTTGCTCGCCTATTTCGAGCAGCATCCGGGATTCATACAGCCGGAGGCGCGCCGCAACGAAGTGATTGCATTCGTCAGAAGCGGATTGCGCGACCTCTCCATCACGCGCAGCAGTTTCAGTTGGGGCATTCCCGTCCCCGACGACCCCAAACATGTTATTTACGTCTGGCTGGATGCGCTCTGCAATTACCTCACGGCCGTCGGCTACGGCGCGCCCGCGGACGACGCCATCGGCAATGCGCTCAAGCGTTTCTGGCCCGCCGACCTGCACATGATCGGCAAAGAGATCGTGCGCTTTCACTGCGTTTATTGGCCGGCGTTTCTGCTCGCGGCGGAGGTCTCATTGCCCAGGCAAATCATCGCCCACGGATGGATACTCTTTGAGGAGAGCAAGATGTCGAAGTCGCGCGGCAACGTCGTGCGCACGGAAACCATCCTCGACGTGCTCGACTCCGACGCGCTGCGTTATTTTTTGTTGCGCGAGATCGTCTTCGGCCAGGACGGATCATTCAGCTTCGATGCGCTGGTGCAGCGCTTCAACTCCGATCTGGCCAACGACTACGGGAACGCGGTCAGCCGCACCTTGCAGATGATGACCCGCTACTTCAAGGGCGAGGTGCCCTATCCCTCGTCGGGGCTTGCCAAGCGGCCGGCGGACGAAGTCGTGCACAAGGCGGCGGAGGCGGCGATTGCGCAATTCGCGCAACAGTTCGATGCTTATCATTTCTCTCGCGCCCTGGAGACTGCGTGGAGCGTGGTCGCCGTCGTCAACCGTTACCTGGTGGAGAATGAGCCGTGGGCGCTCGCCGATAAGACCGGCGAAGAGGACCGCGCGCGCCTCGCCACTATTCTCTATACCAGCGCCGAGGCGCTGCGCATCGTCACCGCGCTGGTGCATCCGGTGCTGCCCGATGCCACAGCAAAGATATGGGCGCAATTCGGGTTGAAAAATATCGCCAGGTTCGACATCAATAGCTTGCGCTGGGGACAGCTCGAACTGGGCGCGAAGCTGGGTGAGATTAAACCCATCTTTCCTCGCGCCGACAAAACCGCAATCGAAAGGATGCAAAGTTTGGAGCAACAACGAATAAAGGCAGCGATAAGCACTGAAGCCGAAATCGTGACCGAGGCTGCGGCGAACCCCTCCGCTGAAAAGGCCACGCTGGAGCAGACCGCTGCGCCTCTCCAGCCCCAGCACGTCACGCAAGCCGTAGGTGCGGCGCCTGCCATGGAGACGGTCGCGGGCACGAATGCCGCAGAGAAGATCAGCATCGACGATTTCGCAAAGGTGGAACTGCGGGTTGCGCAGATCACAGTCGCGGAGAAGGTAAAGGGCGCGGACAAGCTGCTGCGCCTCGAAGTCGATCTCGGCTACGAGCAGCGCCAGATCGTCGCCGGCATAGCCAAAGCTTACGATCCCGAATCGCTGATCGGACGCAAGGTCGTGATCGTCGCTAACCTCGCGCCCCGCAAACTGCGCGGTCTGGAATCGAACGGCATGATCGTCGCCGCTTCCTTGGGAGAAGAGGGCAGGCCGGTGTTGGCGGGGTTCTTAGAGGATGTGGAGATTGGAGCGAGGCTGAAGTAAGCAATAAGCAATAAGTAAAATCACGACTCAGAATAGGTTTCAGTTGAAAGATTTTAGGACTCTTACCGTTTGGGAGAAATCGCACGCCCTGACACTTATTGCGTACAAGGTCACGCAGGGGTTCCCAACCGATGAACGTTTCGGTTTGACATCGCAGATTAGACGTTCAAGCGCATCAATCGCAACAAATATTGCGGAAGGTTGCGGTCGTCAAGGCAATGCTGAATTTAAGCGATTTTTGCAACTCGCGATGGGGTCGGCCACTGAACTCGACTATCAGTTCCTGCTTTCGCGCGACCTTGGCTACCTGACCTCTCCATCTCATACGGAGATTGAAATGCGAGTTCTGGAGGTGAAGCGAATGCTCTCAACTCTCATTCGAAAAGTGCACACTGAACGGTAGCAACTTATTGCTTATTGCTTATTGCTTACTGCTTACTGCTTACTGCTTATTGCTTACTGCTTACTGCTTACTGCTTGCCATGTACACCGACTCCCACGCCCATCTCGACTCTTCCCAATTCGCCGTCGACCGCGATGCCGTGCTCTTGCGCGCCCATGAGGTGGGGGTCAGCCGAATCCTGACCATCGGCAATGGCGACGGTCCCGCCACCATGGACTGCGCTCTCAAGATCGCTGCCGAAGTGGCACAGAAAAGAGAAGCGGGCGAGCCACTGCCGCGGGTATTTGCCTCCGCTGGAATTCATCCCCACGATGCTAAGCTGCTCGACGATCCAGCGCGTGCAACGATGCGTTCGCTCGCCGCCGACTTAAACATCATCGCCTGGGGAGAGATCGGCCTCGATTACCACTACAACCATTCGCCAAGAGAGGTGCAGCAGCAGGCGTTCAATGAACAGCTGCAGCTCGCGGCGGAGTTCGATTTGCCCATCATCATTCACTGCCGACCGACTGACGGGAGCAGTGACGCCTTCGATGATCTCTTTCGCCTGCTGCAACAGCACTGGCAGGGCCGCCGCGGTATTCTACACTGCTTCACCGGAGGAGTGGCCGAAGCCCGCACCGCACTTGATCTAGGATTCATACTTTCTTTCGCGGGCAATGTCAGCTTTCCCAAGATGCCGCAGATACGCGAGGCAGCCGCGTTCGTGCCCCGCGATAGATTCTTGGTTGAAACCGATTGCCCCTATCTCTCGCCGGTCCCGCTGCGCGGCAAGCGCAATGAGCCCGCATTCGTTGTCCAAACGGCCGCCCACGTTGGCGGGCTTCGCGGCATCTCAGGCGAAGAGGCGGGGGAGCAAGCGACCGCGAACTTCCTCAGCTTTTTCCAATCGTATAGACGCATCCAAGCAATTTGTCCCGAAGGATTTTGAACCAGGCACTGCGAACAGCAAATTTGAACCAGGCAGCAGAAAGGAACCGCATGGCAGCAGCAGAAAACAGTTTCGATGTGGCGAGCAAAGTTGACCTTCAGGAGGTCAAGAACGCCGTGGACCAGGCCAACAAAGAGGTTCATACCCGCTTCGATCTTAAGGACTCGAAATCCACCATCGAGTTCGATGGCAAAGAGAAGCTCACTCTCGCCTCCGCAGACGAGTACACGCTAAAATCCGTCACTGACATCCTGCACAATAAGCTGGTGAAGCGCGGGATCTCTTTGAAGGGGCTCAAGACTGGCGCGCTCATTCCCGGCTCTCACAACAGCGTTCGTCAGGAGATCACCTTGCAGCAGGGCATCCCCTCGGAGAAGGCGAAAGAGATTGTGAAGGCGATCAAAGACTCGAAGCGCAAGGTGCAGGCATCCATTCAGGGTGACACGGTGCGCGTCAGCGGCAAAGATCGCGACGATCTGCAAGCCGTGATCGCATTGCTCAAAGCGAAAGACTTCGGCATCGATATGCAGTTCACGAATTACCGCTCCTCCTGAGGAGCTTTAAGGCGAATAGCTAAGGTACACTAGACGTTCTGTGAGCACTGCGGCCCCCATCTCGGCGAAAGAGGTCTTTGACCTGTTGCGCGACGACCTTCTCGCCATCGAGCAGGAGTTCGCCGGGGATGCGGTCTCGAACGTCTCCGCGATCACCGACATCACCGAATATTTGCGTGGTGGCGGGGGCAAGCGTATCCGTCCTGCTCTGCTCCTGCTGGCAGCAAAACTTTGCGGCTACGAGGGCAGCGGCGCAGTGCGGTTGGGCGCGGTGGTCGAGATGGTGCACACGGCGACACTGGTGCACGACGACATCATTGATGAGGCGCTCACCCGCCGCGGCCGCCCCGCCGCCAACACCCAATGGGGAAACTCAAAGTGCGTGCTGGCCGGCGACTGGCTCTATATGCAGGCCTTCAAGGTTGCTCTCGAAGAGCGCAACTTCCGCGTCCTCGATCTGCTCATCGGGCTCACCCAGCAGATGGTAGAGGGCGAGCTGTTGCAGATGGAGAAGCTGGGCAAATGCATCTCCGAGCGCGAGCATTTCGACCTTATTTTTCGCAAGACTGCGTGTCTATTCAGTATCTGCATGCAGCTCGGCGCCGTTCTCGCGGGAGCCAGCGATGACGAGATCGCTTGTTTGGGAGACTACGGGCGCAGCCTGGGCATGGCCTTTCAGATCACCGACGATGTGCTCGATCTTACGGCCTCCGAGGAGGTACTGGGCAAGCCGGTGGGCAGTGATCTACGTGAAGGCAAGGTGACGTTGTCGGTGATTCATGCACTGGAGCGCTGCACCGGCGACGAGCGCGCGGCCATCGAATCAGTTTTGAACGATGCCCGCTTCCACTCCGGCGTCCACGCGAAATTGTTGGCGATCCTGGAGCGCTACGGATCGCTCGATTACGCCAACCGCCGCGCCGCCGAATACGCCGAAGCCGCGCGCCGCGCCTTGTCGAGCTTCCCTGATACCGAGATCAAGCGCGCATTATTGTGGGCGCCTGACTACGTGGTCGAGCGCGAGAAATAAGTCCTTGTAGCGCCGGCATTCCTGCTGGCGGTCATCTCTCTCCCGATCAATTTCGTTCAGAGCGCCTTAAGCTACTTTTTCCCGCCCTCCGCCGCGCTTTGCCTTGGGAATGATCGGCTCGCCGCGGCTCTTCTGGCGATAGATCCAAAACCCCGCCGCGATCAGTGCTAACGCGAGCAGCCCCAGCAAGGCGTAAAGCATAACGTGGGTGTTCTTCTTTGCCCAGCCGATGATCTGATGGCCATAGCGCGAACTGAAGTAAGCCAGCAGCAGATAACGGATCGCCTTGGCCGATCCAAAGCTCAGGAAATAATGTTTCTTTGAGATGCCCATCGCGCCCGCGGAGAGCACGAAATAGCTTACCGGCGTCGGCGGCGGCATCAGCGTGGGAATGAACAGG
>JBDTLH010000233.1:0-7448 GCA_039934875.1 Acidobacteriaceae bacterium
CGACCGCGTCTTACATGAGCAGTTCATTGATGAAGTTTTCATTAGCAGTCGTGTGGATGCCGAGAGCTTTGGGCGCATTGCATCTCTCACTTACCGCAAGAGGATCGATTGTAAAGTGATTAGCGAAGTGCATCCTGGCACTAATCCTCGTCAAGCAACCAAGTTCGTAGGGAATTTTGCTGTTTTAGAACTCTACGCGGAACCAATTACCAGCTCCGGTTCTTTGCTGAAGAGAGTGATTGATATATTTGGCGCGGGTGCGGCCGTCCTCGTGACCTCTCCTGTCTTCCTTTTGATAGCTCTCGCCATTCGTCTTGAGAGCAAAGGTCCTGTGATCTACAGCGCGGTGCGTGTGGGCAAGAAGGGGAAAACCTTCAAGTGCCTCAAATTTCGTACCATGGTACCCAATGCGGATGATCTGAAACAAGACCTTGCCCACTTGAATGAGCGGGATGGAGCGCTCTTTAAAATCACCAATGATCCCAGAATCACCCGAGTCGGCAGGATTCTTAGAAAGATAAGCCTCGACGAGCTCCCTCAATTTTTGAATGTTTTGGCTGGTGATATGAGCATGGTCGGACCGCGTCCTCCAGACCTGTTCGACTACAATCGTTATGACTATCGACATCTGCGCCGGCTGGATGTTACCCCAGGCATTACGGGTCTCTGGCAAGTGACCTCGCGCAAAGACCCTTCCTTCAACACCATGATGCAGCTGGATTTGGAATACATTGAGAACTGGAGCCTTTACATGGATTTCAAGATAATGTTTTTGACATTGCCCGCCTTGGCGCGCGGCGCCTGATTGCGCTGCCGACTTTTCGTTCCAGGTTTTAAAGCAGACTTGGCATGTGCATCAGAGCAGGAGTGCAAAATTTGAACATCGCAGTCATCGGATCGGGATACGTCGGACTCGTCGCCGCAGCCTGTTTTGCCGAACTTGGACACTCGGTAATCTGTGTTGACAACGACCCAACCAAGCTGGGCGCGCTCAATAGCGGAGAGACTCCGATTCATGAAGAGTTCCTTCCCGAGCTGCTGGACCGGCATCGCGGCGCGAACCTTGAATTCTCCGGTTCGCTGGCCGACGCCGTTCAAAAATCGGAGGCGGTCTTCATTGCCGTCGGAACCCCTCCCGCCGCCAGCGGAGAAGCCGACCTCTCTTATGTCGAATCGGTGGCCCGCGAAATCGCCCAATCCATGAACGGATACAAAGTGATTATCGAGAAGAGCACCGTCCCCGTCTATACCAATGAGTGGGTACGGCGCGTCATCCAGTTGAACGGCGGCCCCGAAGCCGATTTTGACGTGGTATCAAACCCCGAATTTCTCAGGGAAGGCACTGCGGTTCAGGATTTCTTGTTTCCCGACCGCATCGTGGTCGGCGCCAACACCGCTCGCTCTGCACAAATCATGAAAAGCGTTTACCGCCCACTCACCGACGGTAGTTACTACCAGCGCGCCAACTCGATTCCCCGGCCAGAGAGTGCCGCCCCCGGGCCGGCATCTCTCATCCATACTTCAGCCAAAAGCGCGGAGCTCATCAAGCATGCTTCCAACGCTTTTCTCGCGCTTAAAATTTCCTTTATCAATGCCGTCGCCAATCTCTGCGAGGCGGTGGACGCCGATATCGAAGAAGTCTGTAGAGGCGTCGGCACCGACAGCCGCATTGGCCCACGTTTTCTGCGCGCCGGCATCGGATACGGGGGATCATGCTTCCCCAAAGATGTCTCCGCCTTCAAGTCGGTCGCGCGCGAGTACGGATACGACTTCGGTTTGCTCGATGAAGTTCATCAGATCAACGAAGATCAGCTCAAACGTTTTCTGCGCAAGGTGCGGTCGGCGTTGTGGACCATAAAAGGCAAGCGCCTCGCGGTGCTGGGGCTCTCATTTAAGGGTGGCACCGACGACATTCGGGAGAGCCCGGCGATCAGCATTGTAAGCAGCCTGCTGCAAGAAGGGGCAAAGATCACGGCTTTTGATCCGGCGGCAATGGAACGTGCTCGTGAGGTGTTTGGCGACGCGATCACCTACGCTAAGGATGAACTTGCTTGCGCAACCGACTCCGACGCGCTGCTTATTTTGACTGACTGGGAGCAATTCGCGTCACTTGATCTCTGTGTTGTCAAAGATGCGCTTTATTATCCGATCGTGATCGATGGGCGAAACCTCTACAAACCTTCGGAGATGGAGGAGGCTGGCCTTACCTACTACAGCGTAGGGCGCACTCCCGTCATTGCCGCGCACGGGCCTTCGGTAAGAATTCAGGCGGCGAAATAAATGAGAGCGCTCGTGACCGGAGGAGCCGGCTTTCTCGGATCGCACCTTTGCGACCGCCTGATCGGCGAGGGCCACCACGTCGTCTGTGTCGATAATCTGTTGACCGGAAGGCTCTCCAACCTCCAGCAGTTCCACAACGAGCCCCGCTTCGAGTTTCAGCAGGCGGACATCTCCACGGCTTTCGATTTTGGCCCGGTGGATTATGTCTTTCATTTTGCATCGCCGGCGAGCCCCGTGGATTACACCATCTATGGCATCGAGACTTTGCAGGTCGGAAGCTACGGCACCTTCAACGCACTTGAGGTGGCAAGAAAGTATGGCGCAAAGTATCTGGTCTCTTCCACCAGCGAGTGTTACGGTGATCCCGATGTCCATCCCCAGGTCGAGTCTTATTGGGGACATGTGAACCCCATCGGTCCACGTTCGGTATATGACGAGGCCAAGCGCTTCACTGAAGCCGTCACCATGGCATATCACCGCTATCACCAGGTGGATTCACGCATCGTCCGCATCTTCAATACCTACGGGCCGCGCCTTCAAATCAACGATGGGCGCGTGGTCTCAAATTTTATGAAGCAGGCACTTCAGGGCGAGCCGCTTACCGTCTATGGAGACGGAAAGCAGACCCGCAGCTTCTGCTATGTGTCCGATGAGATCGAAGGCATCCTGCGGCTCTCACGCTCAGAAGAACACCTGCCGGTCAATATCGGCAACCCTAAGGAATTCACCATCCTCGAATGCGCGCAGCAAGTTCTACAGGTTACCGGCTCGAAGAGCGAAATTGTCTGGAAGCCGCTTCCCCAGGACGATCCCAAACAGCGCTGCCCCGACATCAGCAAAGCCAAGCGGCTATTCGGATGGGAGCCTGCCGTTTCGCTCGGACAAGGTCTCCGGCTTTCGCTCGAATACTTTCAAAGCGAAGTCGCGGCGGAACGGCAATCAGCTACTCCGTTCAGGGCCAAAGTTTGCTAAACTGAACTTACATCAGGAGTGACCTCTGCCAAGGAAACTTTGGGGAGGCCCGGCAACCGGGGTGGAGAAACCACGGTGCTCGGAACGTCCGTTAGGGTTATCGCTGCGGATTGTTCGATGTGCGGGAGCGAAGCCCGAACGGTTCTCCGGCCTTTTTCATCTCGCCCGCTCACCCCTGAATTTAATTTGCTGAAGGTGAGAATGTCGTCTCGCTTCAAGGAACGGTTGACTGGCTCCGCCCCCATCCTCTGCGATGGAGCAATGGGCACCCTCTTGTATGCCAAAGGAGTGTTCATCAATCGTTGCTACGATGAATTGAACGTGTCCCAGCCCGACCTTATCCGCGGCATTCATGGGGAATATCTCACCGCCGGCGCCGAGGTCGTGGAGACCAATACCTTCGGCGCGAACCGGTTCCGCTTGGAACGGCACGGCTGCGCGCAGCATGTTCGCGAAATAAATCTCACGGGAGTAAAGCTGGCGCGCGAAGCCGCCAAAGCGCACGATGGGTTCGTCGCCGGCTCCGTAGGCCCAGTCGGCATCCGCATAGAGCCCTTGGGAAAGACCTCGCGCGAAGAAGTACGCGCCGCCTTTCGCGAGCAGATCGAAGCCTTGGCCGAGGGCGGTGTTGACCTGCTCATTCTTGAAACCTTCGGTTATCTCGATGAATTGCAGCAGGCCGTTCACGCCGCGCAGACGGTTGCCCCAGATGTGCCGGTGATCGCGATGATAACCGTCGATGAAGAAAGCAACGCCCTCGATGGTGCGAACGCTTCGATCTATGTGCCCCGCCTCGCCGGCATGGGAACGGCGGCGATCGGCTTCAACTGTTCCGTCGGCCCCGTAACCCTGCTCGATGCGGTCGAGCGGCTCACCCCCGCGGAGAACCAGCAGATTTGCGTGATGCCCAACGCCGGAATTCCTCGGGCGATTGAAGGCCGCAATATCTATCTCTGTTCGCCGGAATACATGGCAAGCTATGCCCGCAAATTTGTCGCCGCTGGAGTGAAGATTATCGGCGGATGTTGCGGCACCACGCCGGAGCACGTTCGCGCCATGAAGTCGGCGCTGCGCGTAGACCACACTCGCGCCAAACGCAGCAGTGTGCGGGTCGAAATTGGCGCGCCTCTCGTGCAGAAGACGGCAGAGGTGCCGACCGCGCAACGCTCTCACCTGGGCGCCAAACTCGCTGCCGGAGAGTTTATCAGCCTGGTCGAAATCGTGCCCCCCAAAGGAGTGGACTCTCGCAAGGAGTTGGAGGGCGCGCATTTCTGCAAATCGGTCGGCGTCGATGCCATCAACGTCCCTGACTCTCCCCGCGCGAGCGCCCGCATGGGCAACCAGGCGCTCTCTTTGCTCATTCAACAGCAGGTCGGGATCGAATCGATCCTCCACTACACCTGCCGTGACCGCAACGTATTAGGAATTCAAAGTGATCTGCTCGGCGGGCACGCGATCGGCCTCCGCAACATTCTCTGTATCACCGGTGACCCACCTAAAATGGGAAACTATCCCGATGCCACCGCGGTCTTCGATGTCGATTCCATAGGCCTGGTGAACATCGTGCACGGCCTGAATGAAGGCCTCGACATAGGCGCCAATCCCATGGGGTCGCAGACTGCTTTCACCATCGGAGTGGGCGCCAATCCGGGCGTCCCCAACATCGAAGAAGAGGTGCGCCGATTCCAGTTCAAAGTGGAAGCGGGGGCCCAGTATGCCATTACCCAGCCGGTCTTCGATGCCTCCCTCCTGGAAGAATTCTTGCGCCGCATCGAGAGCTTTCGCGTTCCTGTCATTGCGGGAATATGGCCGCTGGTAAGTCTGCGCAATGCCGAATTCATGAAAAATGAGCTGCGTGTCTCCGTGCCCGACGACATCATCGAGCGCATGGTCTCCGCCTCCGCCATCAGCGCCGACGCGGCGCGCCATGAGGGCGTCGCGATCGCTCGCGAGATGCTGATGCGCGTACGCCCCCTGGTGCAGGGTGCTCAGGTGAGCGCGCCTTTAGGAAGATATACCTCCGCAGCAGATGTCTTGGAATGTCTGGGGAAATCTCGGGCAGCAGCCGAATAGGGAGTCATCCATTGTCTAAGTTTTTAGCAGCTGTAAGAGAGCGCGTCGTCATCTATGACGGCGCCATGGGCACTCAAATCCAGGCGCGCAATCTCTCGCTCGACGACTATTGGGGCAACGAGGGGTGCAGCGAGATCCTCGTGCTCAGCCGTCCCGACGTAATTCGCAACATCCACGCAGCATACTTTGAGGCTGGCGCCGACGTAGTCGAGACCAACACCTTCGGCGCCACCAACATCGTGCTGGGGGAATATGATCTGCAGAAGCGGGTAGCGGAGATCAATGCCGCCGCGGTACGAATCGCGCGTGAAGTCGCCGCGGAATATTCAACCCCCGAGCGGCCCCGCTTCGTCGCCGCTTCTGTCGGGCCGACCACCAAGCTACCCTCGTTAGGCCATATAAAATACGACGCCATGTTCGCGTCTTATCTCGAACAGATGCTCGCCGTAATCGCAGCCGGCGCGGACGTTGTCCTGATCGAAACCTCTCAGGATTTGTTGCAAGCCAAAATCGCGCTCGCGGCCGCATTCGGTGCGATGAACACCCTGCAGAGGAAAGTGCCGGTGCAGATGCAGGTCACCCTCGAAGCCTCGGGGACCATGCTGCTCGGCTCAGAAATCTCCGCCGCGCTCACCACCCTCGATGCCTTCGACATCGACGTCTTCGGCCTGAATTGCGCCACCGGCCCTGTCGAGATGAACGACGCAGTGCGCTATTTGAGCCACAACTGCACCCGCCTAATATCGATCCTCCCGAACGCCGGCCTACCCCATAACGAAGGCGGCCACGCGGTTTACAAGCTTACTCCCAGCGAACTCGCCGAGCACCACAGGCGCTTCATCGAGGAGTATGGCGTCAACGTTGTCGGCGGATGCTGTGGCACTACTCCCGCGCACATCACTGCCGTCGCCGAACTTTGCCGCGACCTGAAGCCCGCTGCGCGTGACGCCAAACCGGTCGCCGCAGTCGCCAGCGCCTACACAAGTTGTCCGCTCGAACTTGACGGCCAGCCGGTCGTGATCGCCGAGGAGATGAACACCACCACGCAAAAAGCCGCCTTCCGTGAACTCGTCCGCGGCGAAAAATACGACGATATCCTTGCCCTCGGAAAGAAGCTGGTCAACGAAGGCTCGCAAATCCTCGATCTCTGCTGCGCCATTGTCGGCGAAGACGAGATGGGATACATGTCTGCCGTGCTCGACAAGATCGCCACTCGCGTCTCCGCCCCCATCTCCGTCGATTCCACCGAAGCCGAAGTTGTCGAAGCCGCATTGAAGCTGATCCCCGGCAAGCCCCTCATCAATTCCATCAATCTCGAAGACGGCGAGAAGCGCACCTCTAAAGTCCTTCCCATGGCGAAAAAGTACGGCGCTGCGGTGATCGCGCTCACCATCGATGAGGACGGGATGGCGCTCACTGCCGATAGGAAACTCGCCGTCGCCAAACGCATCGCTGAACTCGCGATGACCAAGTACGGCGTGCGCGGCCAGGACCTTATCTTCGACCCGCTCACGCTGCCCATCTCCACCGGTCAGGACGACTATCGCACTGCGGGCATCGAGACCCTCGAAGCCGTCCGCCGCATCAAGCTGGAACTCCCGGAATGCCGCACCATTCTGGGCGTCAGCAACATCAGCTTCGGCCTTGATGCCTATCCACGCCGCGTGCTGAATTCCGTTTTTCTGCATGAAGCAGTGCAGCGCGGACTCGATTGCGCCATCATCAACTTCGCCAAGGTATATCCGCTATACAAAATCCCCGAAGCCGAAGCCGATCTCGCTCGCAAGCTGATCTTCTACGACATCACGGATGGAGATCCGCTGCAAAAATACATGCAGTTCTTCGCCGGACGCGAGAAGAAAAACGAGGTTGCCGCCGAAGATGCCGCGGCGCTCCCAGTCGAAGAACTGTTGAAGCACCTTATTATCAACGGCGAAAAATCCGCCGGCGAAGGCCCCGTTCGCCGCAGCCTCGAACAAGTGCTCGACTCCGCGCTCGAAACCTATTCGCCCCTCGAAGTCATCAACGACATTCTGTTGGACGGCATGAAGACCGTCGGCGAACTATTTGGCGCGCGCAAGATGCAGCTTCCCAGCGTGCTCGATTCCGCCGCCGTCATGAAA
>JBDTLH010000234.1:0-5270 GCA_039934875.1 Acidobacteriaceae bacterium
CTTCCGCACCTCCGGCGCAACCGGAGTACCCTCGACCGCCGCCTTCTGTTGCGCATGGCATCCCGCCACAAGAAAAAGGGCGCTGAGCGCCGCCTGTTGCAAAAACTTCAAAGCTACCATCCTAATAGGCAAGAACTTCCTGCTGAACCGTTAGAAACCATTATCGCAGAAGACGCCAGTCGCCAGAGGCGCGTCTCCTGATCTCTGACATCTGGAGTCTGGAGCCGGGCTCTTCCCTAGAACAATCGCTCCTGCCGCTTCAAGTTGCCAAACGTCCCGATATTCGCCAGCGTGAAGGCAAATCGGTACTGCGATTCATTCCGCACCGTTCCCAGGCTAAACCGCCGATACTCAAAGCTAAGCCCGCAGCAGTCCCAGTTATAAGAGGTTTGTGCCGCCTCGTATTGCACGTTGCTGAAGACTGCGTCCACCCCGACATTGCCGGCGATCGAGAAGCCGCGCTTGCTGGGAGACCCATACCCCGCCAGCAGCCGGTACTGGTTAAACTCCGCCGGCACGCTGTTCCCGTTGGGCGTGGTCAGAGTGAATACCTCTCCCGGCGCCCGTAAGAACGTGTGGCTCGCCCCAAACGTGAAGTCCCGCACCCTGTAGTCGAAGACCAGATTACTGCTGGTCAACTGCCCCAGCTTGGGATCGTAATCCAGTGCCCACTCCAACTGGCTCTTGTCCGTAGTATGCACCCGAAGCCGTGAGATCACCGGCGAATAATTGCGCGGACCGGTGATGAACGCGATTCCGGTCAAGTCCTCGCTGGTGGTAAACACATTGCGCACTCCATTCACCACCGTGCCCCCAAACGTCGGGTCGAAATAGTACTTCTGCGCTACCTCCCAACTGATGAACTCCTGTGGGCTGCCGCATGCCTTCTGCTTTTCCTCATCGGTCATCGCCTGCTCGCAGTCCTTGGTGTTCATTGCCCTTTTTGTATAAATGCGCTGGACCAGCCCGTACTCAACTTCATTCGTATCGCTGGCAATGTCCCGCTCGTCGAAGCGCAGTATCTGGCCGAAATTTTCGATCCCGTTTACGTAACGATAGATCGCGCGCGCTTCGATGGTGTGCTTCACCTTGCGCCCGAAGACCGGCTTGTCGAAGACCTTCACAAGCGTCGGAGGCCGCAGCTCAAACTCCGCCTCAATGTCTTTGCGATTGATCGCATCATCCGTGCTCACCCCCACGTCGCTGTTGGGCAAGAGCCGCTGCGAATAGTAAGTGTCGCGCATCCCCACATCAGGGCGGAAGGTCCATCCCCGCAAAAACACCGGCATAGTCAAATGAGGATGCGCATCTGCTCTACCCACCAATCCGTCGGTGCGCAGCCCTTGCGCGAACTGCGATCCCCGCACCGGAGGCTGGCTGCGTTCGAGGCCCTCCAGCGCCGTGTCGAACGACCAATACACTGGCCCGAACAGCTCCCGCTCAACCGAGGAAAACTCCAGGCCCGGCGTGTGCAGTATCTGAATCACGTCCCCGGGGTCGGTACTCTGAAAATTCTGATAACGCTGCGCGAATATCGAAAAAACGTATCCGTTTTCCGGACGCGAAGCGAACGCCACCGACTTCACCTCCGAATCCACCGCCTGCGAGAAGTTCTCCGTCCACGCCTCGCGGAATAGAAAGCGACTGAGATATTCGACCGAGAAGCCGGCATGGAAGCCCCATGGCAGCTTCGCCGTCCCGGTGCCCTTAATGTCCTGTCCCCCTTGGTTCTGCAAAAAAGACTGGCCGTTTACCGTTGTCTTTATTCCCCGGTCAAGCACGCCGAAGTAAGTCGCATCGATTTTCGAATCCTCGTCCGGACGCGCCCGGAACTCCCCATGCTGCGCCCATCCCCGGTTGGAGAAGTACTCCGCGCCCAGGGTCGCATCCATGCTGCGATCGATCGCCCAGTAAAACGAATCGCCCAGGATCAGCCCCTTGCGGGTCGAGACACCCGCCGTCGGCACCAGAAAGCCCGTTTGCCTGCCCAGCGACTCCGCCGGATGCTCCGCAAACGGGAGATACAGCACAGGAATCTCCCGTATGCGAAAGGTAGAGCGATAGATCTTCGCCGTTCCGCCCAGCGTGAACTCCACCTTTCCCGAGCGAAAACTCCATTTGGGATTGGGCAAGGTGCATGAGGTCACCATTCCGTCGTGCAACAAATAATGCCGCTGGCCTATCTTGTCCACCTCTTTGCCGCGAAAGACGAATGGGTTCACGGTAGTCAGAGTGACCTTCGCGCCGCCGCGATATTCCATACCCGCCGTACCCAGCACATCGAAAAACTTGCCCATTTCCGTCTGCAAGTTGTAGCTGGCGTGGCTGCCCTTGATCAGCACGTCTTCGTCACCGCCCTGCAACTGCACGTGGCCGTTGGCGGTCGCGATACCCGTATCCGAGTCGTAGGTAATCTCATCCGCGTTCAGCGTGTAGTTGCGGAAGCTGATTTCCACATTTCCCTTCAGTGTATAGGTGGCCCCGTTCTTCTCCTGCTGCTCCGCTTGTATAGTTACATCCTCCGGCTTCTGCCCCTTTTCCACGGCAGGTACATCACTGCCAAACAGTTGCAACGCAACCAGGCAGTGACAGAGCAGCCAGAGCATGTTACATAAGAGACTGCGGACATTCATCGGGAAAGCTCAAAGTATCACAAAGGCATACCCTCAATTCCGCGGCTCTCGCGATTCGAAAACGACCGGACTGCAGATCCACCGCTTCGCCCTCAATCGGCGAACGCGGTCTTCTGTTCTTTCACCAAATGGGGTCAGGACGGGGCAAGCGGAAGATGACAGAGCCATACCAGCAGGAAGAACTTTGGCGCACTCAGATCGCGGAACGGGTAGCCGCTCACAAGTCTCGCCAGCCCGCGCCGCGCCACCTCCCGCGTGTCCTTCCCGATGCTCCGGTGCTTGATGCACCTGCGCCTGATCCGTCCTGCGATGCTCCCCGGCGGGCCGCAAATCCTCAGCAGCTAACCCAACGCGCCGTGGACAACGTCCGCCGCCGGCTTGATGCCCGTATGGAGCGCGAGCAGGCGGAGCGCCGCGAGCGCGAAGAGCTGGAGCTCTTTTTTGCCGAGTTCAATCGTCCTGTAGTATCAGATCCGGCGCCGGCGGCAGTAAGACCTTCGCCCAGCTCGAATCTGATCGCTTTTCCTGGCGCGACCGCGCTTGCCCCGGCGATACTTGAGATAGCCGAAGTAGAAACAGCAAGAGAAGCCGCCCCGCTTCCGGATCAACTCACCATCTTCGAGGCGTTGGCGGAATCCGAACTCGAGTTGGAGCTGGAACCATTTCGCCCCACTGCCCTGCGGCTCGATGAACACCTCGATTTCTCTTCCGACAGGGACTGGGACCGGGACAAAGACGCGGCAAAAAGCCCCGAAGCTCTCTTTGATCTTCCCCTCAAGGTGGCGCCCATCGCGCTGCGTGCCTGGGCGGGCATCATTGATGGGGCTATCGTCGGGACCTGCGCCCTCGCCTTCGGCAGCATTTTTTACGGCATATACCACCAGGTGCCCACCGGCCGGCCCGCTCTCGCCGCCGCCCTCGCGATCCTTTGGGTCATCTGGGTGATCTACCAGATGCTCTTTCTCGCCTATGGCGGTTCGACACCCGGGCTCAAGGTGATGCGGCTCGGCATCTCCACCTACGAAGACGAAGTGCCCTCGGCGCGTACCCGGGTGAAGCGCGCCATCGCCCTGCTCTTCACCTCCATGTCCTGCGGCCTGGGCTTCGTCTGGACCCTGCTCGACGAAGACCGCCTCGCCTGGCACGATCGTATGACTCGCACCTTCCCCCGCCAACTGGCGTAGGCGGATGTTCATCGCGTTGTAAGCGCAATATTCCCCGGTTAAGCAGTACTTTGCCGGCGAACCGTGCTCGCAGTATTACAATAGCGGTAGCCAATTCATGAAGAAAACAGCAGTCCATTTGCTACTAATTGCCAGTGTGTTCGCGCTCACGCTCCCACTCTCGGCAGACAGCGTGGTCGAGGAGATCATTGCGCGAGTCAACAGCCAGATCATCTCGCGCTCGGAGCTGCAGACCAGCCGCGAGCAGGTGCATCAGGAATTAGAGAAAGACAAGGCCCCTGCGAGCGATATCGCAAAGAAAGAAAAAGATACACTGCGCGATTTAATCGACCAACAATTGTTGATCCAGAAGGCGGACGATCTGGGAGTCACCGCCGACGCGGAGGTGATCAAACGGCTGGACCAGATGCGCAAAGATATGGGCCTCGACAGCATGGAGGCCCTGGAGAAGGCGGCGACGGCGCAAGGGGTAAATTTCGAGGATTATAAGCTGCAGATGAAGAACCGCATCTTGACGGAGCGGGTGATCTCCGACGAAGTGGGGCGGCATGTGGCGATCACTCCGGCGGAGATTGAGCAGTTTTATAACCGGCACAAACAAGAGTTTGATCAGCCGGAGCAGGTAGCGCTCTCCGAGATATTGATTTCGACCGCGAAGTCAGCGAAGAACCCGTCAGAAGACGAAAGCCAACGCGCTTTGCAAGCCGAGGCCAAGGCGAAGGCGGTGTACGACAAGCTGAAAGCGGGCGCGAAGTGGGAAGATCTGGCGAAGGCAGATTCGAGCGGAGAGACGGCGGCGCAAGGCGGCCAGCTCGGCGGTTATAAGCGAGGCCAGTTGGCGCCCGAGATCGAAAGCAAAGTGTTCGGGCTGAAGCCGGGGCAGTTTACCGAGCCGATCCACACCAAGCAGGGATTCCTGTTGCTCAAAGTCGATCAGCACGTGGCGGCGGGCGTTCCTCCGCTTAAAGACGTGCAGACCGAGGTACAGAATGCGATTTACTCGCAGAAGATGGAGCCGGCGTTGCGCGAGTATCTGACGAAGCTGCGCGAAGACGCCTATATCGAGGTCCGTCCGGGCTATGTGGACACCGGCGCAAGTCCCAACCAGACGAAGCCGACGTACACCAACGCGGCGGCTGATCCGAATGCGAAGAAGCTGGGGAAGAAAAAGAAGAAGCTGGGAATTTTTTAAGCCAGTCTCGGAGTCGCGGAGTTAAGGGATAAACGGATGACAAGTCACGAGGCCTGAGCGAGAGCGGAATCGGCAGATGAGCCAGCTTTCCTCTGCTCTCCGACTCCGGTTATGCCCTACTCCGCAAACTGCTTCAGATCCCAGATATCGTTCGCGTATTCGCGGACAGTGCGGTCGCTCGAAAATTTCGCCATGCGGGCGGTGTTGAGCATCGCTTTGCTTGTCCAGGCTGCGGCATCGTTGTAGTCGGCGAGCATCTGC
>JBDTLH010000235.1:0-16355 GCA_039934875.1 Acidobacteriaceae bacterium
GCCCGCAGATGCGCCACCTGCGGAGGCTCCGGATCCAGACGCTCCCGCGGCTCTGCCCGCAGATCATCCACCACCCCCTCCATGCCCCGCGGATGCGCCACCCTCCACCGCGACAGCCATCCTCCCAAATACCCTCCGCCTGAGACCGTCGAGATGAAATCAAAGCTGCGTAGCGCTCCATCGGAGTTCCTGGAGAGCTGCGCCAATCCCTGCAATACTCCCAATCCGAAGGTCGCGCTCCGAATGCCGCCGCCCGAAAAACATAAAGCCGACCGCTTCAACTGACCCAGAGCACTCAAGGTCGCCGCCAGGTCCTCTGCCGAATCCGGCGCGCCCTTCGCCTCCTCCGCTTTGGCGCGGACTAGAGCAAGCGTCGCCAGCGCGGCCACCCTTCCCGCCTCATCAGCCGCTCCAGCCTCCGGCCCTGCAAGGTTCAGCGAAGACGCGGGTTGGGCCGTCGTCATCGTCAACGCCTCTTCCGCTAATACCTGGCACACACTCGATGGATAGTGTTGTTTTGACATGGCGGCTCCCCGGTTGCGCTCTGCTTCAGGCAGACAAATCTTACCCCTCCCGCCGTCTCCCGTCCACCTAAGAATTCGCTTTTGCACACTGGCTCTTCCGCTTCGCCCGACGATTGCCACTCGTGCATCGAACTGCTAATTAACGATGACTGACGAGAAGACGACCTTAAGCGCTAATTGGTCGGTGAGTGATTCGGCGATTTGGCACTGTTTGAGAATCTATCCTTGTAAGAAATCGAGAACGATTGAAGCAATGTGCGTTGATTCTGCGTCTCGCCTTTGATTCAGGCTGGCCCAACGCGACGAGCACTGTGGCGTTTCACAACTCGCATTGCGCTATGCCTTGATCAAATTTATTGCTGACAACCTCGTAATAAGTTCGTCAAACCGCTCACTCTAATTTGTCATTCCTGATAAAAAGGCCTGCTGGACGCGATTGAAGCTGCGGCCGCGCAGGACCGCCGCGACAATGGTCCGAATAGCGCGCGCATCGCTGAGGCGTACATAATGACAGCCCGCATTCCTGTCGATCGCCATCTCGGGAACGAGCGTGACGCCGATGCCCGCAGCGACCATTCCAAAGAGGCTGCTGAACTGGCCGCTCTCGAACGCAATGCGCGGCGTGATACGCGCGTGAGCACAGGCGGTGATACTGAGATCGCGAAAGCAGTGGCCGTCGCGCAGCATCACGAAGGACTCTCCGCGAAGATCCTTTAGAGCAAGCGATTTTGCCCGGGTGTGGGGGATGATTCTTAGGCAGCACGGCGAAAAGCGGTTCGGTGTGAAGAGGAAACAGCTCCAGGTCTTTGTGGCGTAGAGGAACCGCAAGAATCGCCAGATCAATGGACAGGTTGCGCAGGCTTTCGACCAGGATCGGCGTCGTCTCTTCAACAATGCGCAGCTTCGCTTCAGGATGTTTCTTCGTAAAGGCAGTTGTGTAGCGCGGCATCAAGTAAGGACCGATCGTGGGGATAACCCCGACGGCTACGCTGCCACGAATATCCGCGCATTTATCAGCCACGCTCGATCGCGCTGCCTCCATCTGGCTGAGGATCGAGCGCGCGTGAGGCAGAAAGGCGCGACCGGCCTCGTCGAAGAGCTTTGCATTCAAATCTTCCTCAAGTTTGAGGACCTGTTGCGACAGCGAGGGCTGAGCGACCTGGCAGTGCTCGGCGGCGCGGCTGAAACTGCCTGTCTCCGCGACGGCACAGACGTAACGCAGTTGATGAAATTCCATAGGCTCTACCTATACTCCAGATGGGAACTATGTATTGGAACTATCACTATCCATGATGCTACATTCAGTGGGTCGAGACAAACGGAGACGACACCGCGCATATTTTCGTCACACTGGAACCGAACAGTAATAAGGAGAGAACCATGTCTACTGAAGCAACGTGCCCTTTTAATCACACCGCAGGGGAAGGCACATCGATCCGCGACTGGTGGCCGAGCCAATTGCCGCTGAAGATTCTGCATTCGCACTCGTCCCTGTCCAATCCCATGGGCACAGACTTCAACTATGCCGAAGCCTTCAAGAGCCTCGACCTGGCAGCCGTGAAGAAAGATCTTCTGGCAGTGATGACGATGTCGCAGGACTGGTGGCCTGCCGACTTCGGTAATTATGGCCCTCTGTTTATTCGCATGGCGTGGCACAGCGCTGGAACCTACCGCATCGGCGACGGTCGCGGCGGAGCCGGATCGGGCCAGCAGCGTTTCGCTCCTCTCAACAGTTGGCCCGACAACGTCAGCCTCGACAAAGCGCGCCGCCTGATCTGGCCGGTCAAGCAAAAGTACGGCAACAAAATTTCATGGGCCGACCTGATCGTCCTCACCGGCAACGTGGCCCTGGAATCGATGGGCTTCAAGACCTTCGGCTTCGCTGGTGGCCGCGAAGACGCCTGGGAGCCAGACGAGGCCGTGTATTGGGGCACCGAAACCACGTGGCTCGGCGGCGATTTTCGTTACGGCAAAGGAAAGCCCGCTGACGAAGGCGTGCTCGTGGCCGATGCCGAACTGCATGGCACCGAGAAAGATCGCACCGGCGGCGGCAGCAATGAGCGCAATCTGGAGAATCCGCTCGCCGCAGTGCAGATGGGCCTGATCTACGTGAATCCGGAAGGCCCGGATGGCAACCCCGACCCGCTCGCCGCAGCGCACGATATCCGCGAGACCTTTGCGCGCATGGCGATGAACGACGAAGAGACCGTCGCGCTGATCGCCGGCGGCCACACCTTCGGTAAAACTCACGGCGCCGGTCCTTCCTCCAACGTGGGGTCTGAGCCCGAAGGCGCCAGCATCGAGCAGCAGGGCCTTGGCTGGAAGAGCCGCTTTGGAACCGGCAAGGGCGGCGACGCGATCACAAGCGGCCTCGAAGTCATCTGGACGACCAAGCCGACCCAATGGAGCAACGAGTTCTTCGACCACCTGTTCGGCTACGAGTGGGAGCTGACTAAGAGCCCAGCCGGAGCCAATCAGTGGAAGCCGAAGGGTGACGCAGGCAAAGACACCGTGGTCGATCCGCATGACCCGTCGAAGCGCCGCACGCCGGCCATGCTGACCACGGATCTCGCCCTGCGCCGCGATCCTATCTATGGACCCATCTCGAAGCGCTTCCACGAGAATCCCGACCAGTTCGCCGATGCCTTCGCCCGGGCGTGGTTCAAGTTGACGCACCGTGACATGGGTCCTTTCGAGCGCTATCTCGGGCCGGAGATTCCTGCCGAAGAGCTCATCTGGCAGGATCCCGTTCCCGCGGTCGATCACAAGCTGGTTGATGAGCAGGACGTTGCCGCACTCAAGGGCAAGGTCCTTGCTTCGAGCCTGCCAGTCTCGCAACTGGTCTCAACCGCGTGGGCGTCAGCGGCCAGCTTCCGCAGCTCCGACAAGCGCGGCGGCGCGAACGGTGCACGCATCCGCCTGACGCCGCAGAAGGACTGGGCTGCCAATCAACCGGAGCAACTGGCGAAGGTGTTGAAGACGCTCGAAGGTATCCAGAGCGAATTCAACGGCAAGGAGACCGGCGGCAAGAAGGTATCGCTGGCCGACCTCATCGTCCTGGCCGGTTGTGCCGGGGTCGAGCAGGCGGCGAAGAACGCGGGCCAGAACGTGACCGTTCCCTTCACGCCGGGTCGAACGGACGCCTCGCAGAAGCAGACCGATGTGCACTCGTTCGCCGTGCTCGAGCCGGTTGCGGACGGCTTCCGCAACTTCCTCAAGGCCAAGTACAGCGTGCCGGCCGAGATGCTGCTGATCGACAAGGCGCAGTTGCTGACGCTGACGGCGCCGGAACTCACGGTGCTGATCGGTGGTCTGCGTGTGCTCGATACCAACGTCGGACAGACCAAACACGGCGTCTTCACCAAGCGGCCGGAGGCGCTGACCAACGACTTCTTCCTCAACCTGCTCGACATGGGCACAGAGTGGAAGCCAACTTCGGGCGCTCAGGACGTGTTTGAAGGACGCGATCGCAAGACGGGAGAGCTGAAGTGGACCGGCACGCGTGTCGATCTCATCTTCGGCTCCCACGCTCAGCTGCGAGCGCTGGCCGAGGTCTACGGAAGTTCAGACGCACAGGAGAAGTTTGTCCATGACTTTGTCGCGGTTTGGAACAAGGTGATGAACCTCGGCCGCTTCGATCTTGCGTAGTCTCGAAAGGCACGACTGAAAGGCTTACGCCGCTCAACCCCGATCTAACACCTGGGTTATCCCGGACTATGTCGAGGTTGAGCGGTTCCTTCTTTTGGAAAAGCGATAACAGGCCAATTCACTGGTCGAGATCGGATGTCGACCGCGGGGCAGATTGGTCCTCACAAACGCGCTTCTCGTCATCAGGAATAAATGTCCGTGAATAACTATTCTCGAATTCGTTGATTTTCCAACCGTGATCGTGGTCCACGCTTTCCTCAAAGCCGGACTGTGTAAACTACCTGCGCATACCACGAGGCGTATATGCCCCATCCCCCGCGAACCCGCGCCCGGCTCATCTCCGCCACTACCATCGCCCTCATCGCCTGGTTCGCGCTCATCGTCCAACTCTATCTCAGCCTCTCCATCGGAGGCACCCTCGTCAACTTCTTCAGCTACTTCACCATCCTTACCAACCTGCTCGTCGCGCTCCTGCTTACCATCTCACTGTTTGCGCCCCACTCCCTCGCCGCTCGGGCCCCTGCCCAAGGCGCAGCCGCTCTCTACATCATCATCGTCGGAGCGACCTATTCTCTGCTGCTGCGCCAAATCTGGGCCCCTCAAGGCCTCCAGAAGATAGTGGACGTGCTGCTCCACGACGCCGTCCCCATCCTCTACGCTATCTACTGGATCGTCTTTCTCTCCCGCATCCCGCTGCGCTGGATCAACGCCCTCCACTGGCTCCTCTATCCCCTCGTCTACCTCATCTATAGTTTGCTGCGCGGCGCGTTCACCGGAATCTATCTCTATCCCTTCCTCGACGCCCAAACCCTGGGATACCCTCGCGTTGCATGGCACGCCGCACTCTTCCTCATCGTCTTCCTCCTCCTCGGCGCACTCCTAATCGCCCTCACTCGCCGCCGCAGCGCGGGCACCCAGAACAAATTAGCGCCTTTGTAAAGTGGTCTAAGGCGTTCACCTTATCATGCGGAGATTGACCGGAGATCTCTGCGGTGCTCTGCGGCGATTTCGGTGATCTCGGAGATTCTTTGAGCGGATCTGCCCGCAAGACCTCGAACACGGCCCCACGATTATCTACGGTGATCTCGGAGATCAGAAAAGCCTAAATACAATCCGGTTTGCTGGTTCGAAATTAACTTGCATTTCGCAAGTGACATTGATAATGTGTCGAAAGTGCCTGACAATCCCAAGCCGAAACGCCGCTCCGGCTGCCCGGTCAGCATCTCCCTGGAGATCTTCGGTGATCGCTGGTCTCTGTTGATAATCCGCGACCTGATGGTCCGCGGCTTCCGCAAGTTCAAGGAGTTCGAACAGTCCGGCGAGGGCATTGCCACCAACATCCTCGCCGACCGCCTGCACAGGCTCGAAGCCGCCGGCATCCTCACCTCCGAACTGGAGCAGAGCGATGCCCGCCGCCTGAATTACCGCCTCACAGAGAAAGGCATCGACCTCGCCCCCGTCCTTCTGGACCTGCTCATCTGGGGCGCGCGCCACGAAGACACCGGCGCTCCCTGCGCTCTGATCATGAAGATGGGTATGGATCGCGAGCACGTCCTCACCGAAGTCCGCCGCCGCTGGCGGGAGCGCGATCCCACCCCCTTCCTCCCCAGCTTTGCGGAGGCGGAAGTCTAGATCACCAACCTCAACCAAAAGGAGTACACCATGCGAATCAATCCCTACCTTCTCTTCAACGGACAATGCGAACAGGCCTTCACGTTCTACCAGCAGATACTAGGCGGCAAGATCGAAGCCATGCTCCCCCATGAGGGCACGCCCGCCGAAGGTCATGTGCCCGCCGAATGGCTCAAAAAGATCATGCATGCCCGCCTCGTCATCGACGGCCAGCCCTTGATGGGCTCCGACGCTCCTCCGGAACACTACAACCAGCCCAAAGGCTTTTCCGTCTCCCTGGACGTTAACGATCCGGCGAAGGCCGAGCGCATCTTTAACGCCCTGGCCGAGAAGGGGAGCGTGCAGATGCCATTCGCGCAGACCTTCTGGGCCCACCGCTTCGGCATGACCACCGATCAATTCGGCATACCATGGATGATTAACTGCGAAAAAGCCGCCTAAACTGAACGTATCTGAGCAGAAAAAGGAGCAATATATGAGCGAAGTACGCGTATTAGTTGGCACACGCAAAGGCGCTTTCGTGCTGACCTCGGATGGCAAGCGGGAAAACTGGGAGGTCAGCGGCCCCCATTTTGCGGGCTGGGAGATCTACCACGTCAAGGGATCACCGGTTGATCCCAGTCGCCTCTATGCCTCACAGACGAGCGGCTGGTTCGGACAGTTGATCCAGCGCTCCAACGACGGCGGCAAGAGCTGGGAGCCTGTAGGAAACAAGTTCATCTATGACGGCGTACCCGGCACGCACCAGTGGTATGACGGGACGGCGCATCCCTGGGAGTTCAAGCGGGTATGGCATCTCGAGCCGTCGCTCACCGACCCGGAGACGGTCTATGCCGGGATTGAAGACGCGGCCCTCTTCCGTTCGAGCGACGGCGGGCAGAACTGGGAGGAGTTGTCCGGATTGCGCGGCCACGGTTCGGGCCCACGCTGGCAGCCGGGCGCCGGGGGCATGTGCCTGCACACCATCATCCTCGACCCCAGCGATCCGCACCGTATGTACATCGCCATCTCGGCGGCGGGCGCATTCCGCACCGACGACGGGGGCAAGACCTGGCTGCCGATCAATCAAGGGCTGAGGTCGCAATACATCCCTGATCCCACCGCCGAGGTGGGACACTGCGTTCACCATGTCGCCATGCACCCCGCGCGTCCGGGCGTGCTGTTCATGCAGAAGCACTGGGACGTGATGCGCAGCGACAACGCCGGCGATTCGTGGCATGAGGTCAGCGGCAATCTGCCGACCGATTTCGGCTTCGTCATCGACGTGCACGCTCACGAGCCGGAGACGGTTTATGTGGTTCCCATCAAGAGCGACTCCGAGCACTATCCTCCCGATGGCAAGCTGCGCGTCTTCCGCAGCAAGACGGGCGGCAACGAGTGGGAGGCGCTCACCAAAGGGCTGCCGCAAAAGGACTGCTACGTCAATGTCTTGCGCGACGCCATGGCGGTCGATTCCATGGATTCCTGCGGCGTATATTTCGGCACCACCGGCGGACAGGTCTATGCTTCCGCCGATGCCGGAGACAGTTGGAACCCCATCGTCCGCGACCTTCCCGCGGTGCTTTCCGTGGAAGTGCAGACTTTGGCATAACGAAAGGAACTACATGCAGAAGATCACCCCATTCCTGTGGTTTGCTGCAAAGCAAGAATGCATCAGCCAAAGTAAAATGGCTGCCATGATGCAGATGACCAAGCTGGATATCGCCGGCCTGAGACGGGCAGCCGAGGGATAATGTGAGTGTCAATATGGTTCGACTGGAATTACCCGCGCATTTACGGAGCCTGGCGCGCATCAGCGGCGAGGTCAAGCTCGACGTGCGCGGAGAGGTCACGCAGCGATCAGTGCTGAATGCGCTCGAAGCGGACTATCCCATGTTGCGGGGGACCATCCGCGATCAGGTTACGCAGAAGCGGCGTCCGTTCGTGCGCTTCTTTGCGTGTGAGCAGGACCTCTCGCATGAGTCTCCTGATGCTCCGCTGCCCCATGAAGTGGCGACTGCCGTCGAGCCTTTGCTGGTGGTAGGCGCCATCGCTGGGGGATGAGGATGTTCGCGTCCACTGAAACCATCGGTCTTACGAGTGAAGAGGTGCTGCGTTATTCACGGCATCTGATCATGCCTGAAGTTTCGCAGGAAGGGCAACAGCGGCTGAAGGCAGCGCGAGTGCTGTGCATCGGCGCCGGTGGACTAGGCTCGCCACTTGCGCTCTATCTGGCGGCTGCCGGCATCGGCACACTGGGAGTGGTGGATTTCGATGTGGTGGACTACACCAATCTGCAGCGGCAAATCATCCACACCACCCCTGACGTCGGCAGGTCGAAGGTCGGATCTGCCGCGGAGAAGATCGCGGCGATCAATCCGTTCGTCAAAGTGCGGCCCTTCGATACCAAGCTCACGAGCGCAAATGCGCTGGAGATATTTCGCGACTTCGACATCATCGCGGACGGCACCGACAACTTCGCCACCCGCTATCTGGTGAACGACGCCTGTGTGCTGAGCGGCAAACTCAATGTATATGCCTCTGTCTTCCGCTTCGAGGGTCAAGCCAGCGTCTTTGCAGCGAAGAGCGGGCCCTGCTACCGCTGCCTCTATCCCGAGCCGCCGCCGCCCGGTATGGTCCCGTCGTGCGCAGAGGGCGGAGTGCTCGGCGTTCTGCCCGGACTTTTGGGAATGATGCAGGCGACCGAAGTAATCAAGCTGGTGCTTGGCCTGGGCGATCCGCTGATCGGGAGACTGTTGTTAGTGGACGCGCTTGCCATGCGCTTCCGCGAGCTGAAGATACGCAAAGACCCCGAGTGCCCGGTTTGCGGCGTGAATCCGACGCTCAAAGAATTGATTGACTATGACCAGTTCTGTGCCGTCCGCGGGGAGACTCCCGCCAACTCCGCTGTGCTGCCGGAGATGCAACCGGAAGAGCTAAACCGCCGATTGGATGCAGGGGAAGACATCTTCGTGCTCGACGTTCGCGAGCCGCATGAATATCAGATCTGCAGCCTGGGTGGGCATCTGATACCGCTCGGCGATCTGCCGCAACGCGTGCATGAGTTGAATTCTTATCGCGAGCGCGAAATTGTGGTGCATTGCAAGAGTGGCGCTCGCAGCGCCAAGGCGGTCGAGGTATTGCAGCAGGCGGGCTTTAGAAGTGTCTTGAACCTGGCGGGTGGAATTATGGGGTGGGCGGACAAAATTGACCGTACGATGCCCCGATATTGAGCAGCCTGTGTGACACGCATTTCAGCCCTGAAGTAGATTACCGGGAAGACGCAAGATGCTTCGCTGCGCTCAGCATGACAATCGCGTTGCTATTATCGCTAGCGCGATAGGTCGGCGGGGACGCCGACCCTCCAAGATCGTCATCGGGGTCAATGAAAATCATGCGAACGCAGATCCAGCGTGCTATCCGCGAGGGCAATCAGATGTGTCGCCTTGACATGCACCACGCCATCCTGGTTCTGCAGTGGCCCTTCCACCAGAAGAAATTTACTGCGCGTGACCAACAGGTGCTCCCGTTCATAGAGATCAGGCGTGACGATGACATTAGCGATGCCGGTCTCGTCTTCCATAGAAAGGAAGATGAAGCCTTTTGCCGTGCCGGGGCGCTGCCGGGCAATGATGCAGCCGGCGGCGCGAACAACGTCTCCATCGCGGCGCGTCCGCAGCTCCTCGGCTGACAGGACCTTTTGCCGGCGCAGCTCAGAGCGGCGGTAGTACATGGGATGTTTCCCGACGGTAAGACCGGTGCCGGCATAGTCCGCGACCAGACGCTCTTCCGTATTCATTTGTGAAAGAGGTTGAGCTTCCGATTCATCCCGCAGCCATGCACTTTTTTGCCGGAGCAGCGGTCCCTCTGGCTTTCCCGCGCGCTCCACCTGCCAGAGCGCATCGCGGCGATGGGCAATTCCGTCGAGCTTGTTTAGAGCGCCGATGCGGGCCAGCAGCGTAAGCTCTCTTCGATTCAGCGCGGGGACACGCAGCGCCAGGTCTTCCGCCGATTGAAACGCACCATCCTGCTCGCGCGCGGCTACCAGCGCCTCCCCCGATTGCCGGCGCAGCCCCTTCGCATATCCCATGCCCATGCGTACAGATAGAGCGCTTTCGCTCTCATGTTCGATGGTGCAGGCCCAATTCGACCGCTGCACGTCGATGGGCTTCACGCGCAGGCCGTGGCGCTGTGCATCCTTTACCAGCACCGCGGGCATATAGAAGCCCATGGGTTGATTGTTCAGAATGGCGCAGGTAAATGCAGCGAGGTAACGCACTTTGAAGTATGCGGATGCATAGGCGATCAGCGCGAAGCTGGCGGCGTGCGATTCGGGAAACCCATACAGAGCGAAAGAGCTAATGTTCTGCACAATGTTCTCTTGCGTGGCGGCATTAAGACCGTTGGCGGTCATTCCCGCGCGGAGTTTTCCTTCGAGGTCCTTCATTCGCTGCCAGGAGCGGCGCATGCCCACCGCGCGGCGCAACTCCTCCGCCTCCGCGCCGGAGAAGTTGGCGACCGTCATGGCAATGCGCAGCAACTGCTCCTGAAAGAGAGGCACGCCCAGGGTGCGTTTCAAGACCGGTTCCAGCGAAGGATGTGGGTAGGTCACCTCTTCCTTCTGCTGGCGGCGCCGCATGTAGGGATGCATCATCTTGCCCACGATGGGGCCGGGGCGGATGATCGCCACCTGCACCACGAGGTCGTAAAAGCGGTCGGGGCAATTCCGCGGCAGGGACGCCATCTGTGCGCGGCTTTCCACCTGAAACATGCCTACGGTGTCGGCGCGCTGCAAGGTGCGATAGACTTCTGGGTCCTGGGGCAACTGCGCGAGGTCCACAGCTTCTCGATAGTGTTGAGGGACCAGCTCCAGGCAATCTTCGATGACCGCCATCATGCCCAGCCCGAGCAGGTCCACTTTAACGATGCCGAGGTCCGCACAATCCTCTTTGTCCCACTGAATCACAGTGCGGCCGGGCATGGATGCGCGCTCCAGTGGCACCACACAGTTCAATTGACCGCGGCAGATCACCATGCCGCCGGAGTGTTGTCCGAGATGCCGCGGCAGGTCCTGAATGCGCATGCACAGCTCCAGGTACTTCGCGATGCGTGGATGCCGCAGATCGAATCCGGCGTTATGAAAGGAATGTGCCATGGTGTCGGTTTTACCGCGCCATTCCCATTGGCTGACCAGTGCTGACAATCGCCCTAATGTCTCCTGATCGAAGCCTAGAGCTTTGCCGACCTCCCGTGCAGCCGATTTGCCGCGATAGGTGATAACGTTCGCGGTCATCGCCGCGCCTAGCTCGCCATAACGCTGATACACGTACTGGATGGCCTGTTCGCGTTTTTCCTCGGAGGGCAAATCGAGATCGATGTCCGGCCACTCGCCGCGGCTCTCACTGAGAAAACGCTCGAAAAGCAATTCCATCCCGACTGGGTCAATGGCGGTAATTTCGAGCGCATAACAGACGGCGGAGTTTGCCGCGCTGCCGCGCCCTTGAATCAGGATGCCGTTGCTTTTGCAGTACTCAACGATGTCCCGGACGATCAGGAAGTATCCCGCGAAGCCCAGCCTGGCGATCAGCGCAAGCTCATGCTCTACCTGTTTCTTCGCGCGATCCAGTAAGCCCCGATCACGCTTTGGTTCGTAGCGCCGTTCGACGCCTTCCGCTACCCGCTTGCGCAGAAAGCTGTCCATCGTCTCTCCGTCGGGCACGGGATAGCGGGGAAATTCATATCCCAGGTCGCTCAGTTCAAATGTGAGACGAGAGGAGAGTTCAACCGTGTTCTCGATTGCCAGGGGCACATCGCGGAAGAGGGCTGCCATCTCCCGCGCCGGGCGCACATAGCGTTGGCTGTTTAAGGTAAGAAGCCGGCCTGCATGATCGAGGTCGGTGTGATGGCGGATGGCGGCGAAGAGGTCCAGCACTTCCCGGTCATACGGGGTGGCATAGCGGACGCCATTGGTTGCGAGGATGGGCAGTTTGAGAGAGCGGGCGATGCGAATCGCCGCCTGGTTGCGCCACTCTTGTTCCCGCTCACAATGGCGTTGCAGTTCGACGTAAACGTTATCCCGGCCAAAGATTTGGACAAGTTGATTCACCGTTGCACGGCCAGCCTCTTCCCCGCGATTGACCAGCGCCGCAGCCAGAGGTCCCTCCTCTCCGCCGGTCAGGCAAACCAGGCCGGATGCGTATTGCTGAAGATCGTCGTGGGAGGCTGCGCCTTCGGCCTTGGTCTTTTCGCGCAGCTTAAACTGCGAGATGAGCCGGCATAAGTTTTGATAGCCGGTACGGGATTCGCAGAGCAAGGAGAGGCGCGCGGGTTCCGCGCGGTGCTGGTGGGGTAGCCATGGCGGCGGGGCCAGCCGCGGGCCGAAGCTCGAAGTGGCGATCTCTGCTCCGATCTCCGCTCCGATGTGGGCGCGAACGCCGTTCCTTTTAGAGCTGGTATGAAAGCGGGCGGAGCCATATACGCCATTGCGGTCGAGCAACGCCATGGCCGGCAGATCGAGTTCCACTGCGCGTTGGATAAGCTCTTCCGGCTGCGATGCGCCTTCGAGAAAACTAAAGGCGCTGGCCGCGTGCAATTCAAGGTAACGCTCAGTCATAGAGCGCCATCACTTGCCAGCAGTCCCGCAGCAGGTCGCGCGCCAGGCAGCAACAAAATAATGCGTCGTCTTCATTTTTCGCGCGCGCTACCAGGTCCCACTGCTCCAGCTCCCACAATTCCGGGTTCCACCATTCGCCGCTGGTTAGCCAGGGGCCATAAGCGTGTTCGACGGCATATTTCTTTCCGTGAAATATGAATGTTTCCGGGCGGCAGTCGCGCAATGTGACAGTGGCAGCCTCAGGGGGACGGAGCTGCCGCAGGGCGGAAGCGGGTTGGGTGGATACGATTTCCACATTGGAGGGCGCAGGAATAGTGAATGGCTCCATGCGGAAGCTGTCGGGCTGGTGCGTGTCCTGGAGCACTGCCCGGCCCACGCGGTCTTCGCCAACGATGGCGCGAATACGTGCCAGAGTCACCTCCAGACGCATGGGCTCGGGCACCTGGGGAGAGAATAAGCCGAGCTGTACTTTGCTGGTGCTGCCCGGCTCCGCTGCAAGCGTCAGCGAAAGGACTGCCGCGGGAGGCGGATGTGCCTGCAAATCGAGGTGAAGGAGTTTGAGCCATAACTGCCGGTCGGTTAACGGCAGCGCTGGGCGCACGGTGCGCGTATGCGCTGCTCCACCTTGCAACGACAGTGTGACAGTGACGGAAGCAAGTGCCAGCGTTCGTGCGGCTGCGCGGAGGATGAGTTGCTCCAGCATGGTGCTAATAACGAACAACAGCGGATCCAGCAACTCCACAGGAAAATCGAGTTCCATGCGCTCTTCGAGGGTGAAAGCAGTTTCCACCGGGAGAAACAGATGCGGCAAGTTCCCTTGCGCCAAGCTACGCAAGCGTTTGCCCTCCTGTCCCATTCGGGCGATCAAATCCTTCTCCGGCAGAGCCGCCAGCATTCCTAAAGTGCGAATACCCCACAGGGAAAATGTCTCTGCCTGCTCTTCGCATAGGCCGAGGACGGCCAGCGGGAGCGGAGCTAATGCTGTGCTCTCTTCTCCCGCGGGAATAACCGCCACCCCAGCTTCCGGCGGCATGCCTTTGGCGAGACAAACCGCCGCGTGGAAGTTGCCGCTAATGGCGACGCAAGCCACGACTCCCAATGCTTGCACCCGCTCCAGCAAGGCTGTTGCTAATTTGTCTGGCTGGCCTAGCAATTTCTCTGTTCCGTCAATATCGAGGACACATAAAAATGCGCGTTCCTCGTTCTTGCTCTGGTGGTTGGTACCAGGAGAATCGACACGAGGAGAAAATGTCTCCATACATTCAAGCAAGACCGCCTTCGCCGCGGATTCCTGCGCTCTCGAGCGTGGCAACACGGTGACTGAAGGGAAGGTATCCATCTCCACGCGATTCATGCCAGGAGCAACACCCAGGGCATACGCCTTCGAGTTCAGTGAGCAGACATGTTGTAACGGCGGTTCGCCTTGCATCACCGCGCAAGGAAGGTTGCGCAGCTCTGGCCGCAAACGCAATAGCGCTTGCGCGGGAAACTCTCTGGCCATGAGACAGGCGTATAACTCCGCAGACTTCTCCCTCATGCTCGCCATGGTCATGCGCGGCCTGCCCATGTAGTTCGGCCACGCCAATTTGCGGTGGTTTCGCGCTGTGGCGGCTTGCGTAATGGGACCCCATCCGCGTGTTCTACGAATCGCTGACGGGCTACTTCCACGCGGTGCTCGATTCCGGTAAATACCGTGGAATCGGAGGGGAGCGCACCACATGAGCGCAGATGAAGCGCCAACGCCGCGCTGCTTTTAGCGCAGGCGTACTGGGTCAGCAGAAGAACGCAGGCTTGCATACGCTCCGCTGCGGCGCGGTAGCGGAACCAGGTCGCTAGCGGTATGCGTGAGGCATACTCGGGGGCGATACTGCCCATATCCAGAACAATCGCGCTGAATCCTCCCGCTTGTAGAAGCAGGTCAGTGGTTCGCAGCGCCTGCTCGATCCTCGCCCAGGGTTTGCTGGAGATACCTGTTCTATTGATCAGCGTGCTGTTTGTATGGAGCATTAGTTTCTGCAGCGAATCGGGCGCGAAGGCCTCTCGTTCGGTTCTCACGCTTGGTTGCGGAGCCGTTGTTCTCTTGCGCAGCAAGCCACTCACTGCATCGGCGAGCCCCCTCACCTCAGCGCGGGGATGGGGACCAAATCCTCCACCATGCAGGCCTTTTGTGATGGGTGGCGGCACGAGATATTTCTTAGGGAGCACAAAGCCGTTCTTTGAAGGCTGCGAGGGGCGATTTGCAAAAGAGGCTGCACAGCGCACCCAGAGTAGGCGAGCGAGGTCCACTCCCGCCGCGGAGGCAGATGCCGGGTGCAGCGCATCGCCTACGTCCACCCAGGCACAGACCTTGTTGGCGTGCGTCATACGGGCGATCACAGAGAGCGCGAGCGAGGTGCGTCCCGAGCACTCCGCCCCGACCACCTCTGTGATAGCTCCTAACGGCAGACCGCCGTGCAATATTTGGTCAAGAGCGCAAATGCCGGAAAGCGTAACCTGACTAGTGATCCTCTTTGGCGGGGTCAGGGCGGACGAAATGCGAGGGGCTAAAACAGCTTCAATCTGGGTGCGAAGTGCAGAGGCGGATGACATTTTTATTCGCCTTATATTCGCCTATTTAGAACGAACTTTGCAACTTGCTTTACGCACTATCTATGGTGCGAAATGCATCTAGATGAATGAAAATAAACTGTTTATAAAAATTGTAGATTGCGGGCAGGAAGCACACAGAGCCGAGCGGAATTGTCAAACCCCATCGCCTGTCCGTTCGTTCCCCGGTTTCGCAATTTGCGATCGACAGGAGGCGGTTACGTTGGTCGGGGCGAGAGGATTCGAACCTCCGACCCTCTGCTCCCAAAGCAGATGCGCTACCAGGCTGCGCTACGCCCCGACTCGGTTCCATTGTACTCGACTTCACAGAACCCCCGAGTGCTGAATGCGTGGGCCCCGGAAATGCTGTGGAGTGGCTGCGGAAAAAAGGCCAGGCGAGATGAAGCTGGATGCGATTCAGCCAGCATTCATGCGGGAGAAGAACAGAAAGGGAAATTAAGGGAAATTTCTGGCGAAGAGTGGTTGACCTGCCGGGTGAGGATTGGTATAACTGATTCAGTGCTGTTCACGCAATCGAGGTGACGGCGAGGTTCTAGCGGGTTCGAGTGAGGCGCGAGGTAGACAAGATTCGGAATGTTTGAATCTTTCTACGGCGCGAGCCATCTTATCCTCAAGCCCCAAAGGCTGATCCGGATTAGGTTCCGTGATGAGGCTGGACACGAGGCAGTTTTTTGCTCGCTGGCTGTCCGGCAGTTTCCCCAAGCGGAAGACTCTTTTATCTTTCTTAATTAGTGTTCTCATGCGGTGTGCTTGCCAGAAGTAGGACGAGCGCAACCTGGAAGTGCGGAAGTACGGCGGGTAATTGCATGAGGCACGCCTTGTCGCGAAGGATTGCATACAGTCAGAAGGGTCTGTACATCGAATAGGCAGCGAGAATACTGCGAAAAAAGATGGCAGAAGCGGTTGACAAGAGTAGCAGAATTCGATAAGGTTAAAAAAGTTCGCCCGAAACAGTCGTTAAGCTTCGGTTTGACAAGGGAGTAGGGCGAAGCATCGAGGACACCGGTAACGAGAGCGCGTCAGCGTTCCACCTCTAGGGGTGTAGTTGCCGGGTCTTTCCAAACACAACGCTCAGGCGTCAATGTGAATGGATCTTTGACAATTTGGTTGAACATGCCAGTCGTGAGAGAAGCGCATCGAGTAAAAGTTCGAGCGATTATTCTCACAACATAGCCACGCGGGAGCACCTTCTATTTCAGTTGAAAAACTTGGGATGGAAAATCCTGATGGTGGCAGTCCTCCGACCTCCGTCGGAGGGCGACAGGTTTCAAACGAGAGTTTGATCCTGGCTCAGAATCAACGCTGGCGGCGTGCCTAACACATGCAAGTCGAACGAGAAAGTGGAGCAATCC
>JBDTLH010000236.1:0-3939 GCA_039934875.1 Acidobacteriaceae bacterium
CGCGCGCTACAAGGCAGGCGGAGACTATCGCGCTGCCGCGCGATTGTCGGCGGGGACGCCGACCCTCCCGGTCCTACTGTCCGATGTCGCGGCGGTAGTAGCTATGCTCAAAGCTAATCTTCTCGACAGCGGAATACGCCTTGGCGGCCGCGGCTTCGAGGTCGGCGCCGAGTGCGGTGACGCACAGCACGCGTCCGCCGCAGGTGACGATATGGCTGTCGCTATGGTTGTCGTTATTAAGCGCGGTGCCGGCTTGAAACACCTTCGCGCCAGTGGCTTCGGCGGCCTCGATCCCAGTGATGGGCTGGCCGCTCTCGAAGCTGCCGGGATAACCTCCGCTGGCCATGACCACGCCGAGGGCGACCTCAGGCGTCCACTCAAGGGCGAGCGATTCGATGCGCTCATCGACCACTGCTTCGAGGGCGTCGAGCAGATCGCTGTGAAGGCGCATTAATAATGGTTGCGTCTCCGGGTCGCCGAAGCGGGCGTTGAATTCGAGCACCAGGGGGCCGCGCGCGGTGAGCATCAGGCCGCAATAAAGGATGCCCTTGAAGGGGGCGCCCTCGGCTGCCATGCCGGCGATGGCAGGGCGCGCGATGTGCGCCAGCACCCACTCGCGCATTTCCGGTTCGAGCAGCGTATCGGTCGAGTACGCGCCCATGCCGCCGGTGTTGGCGCCGGTATCGCCTTCGCCGACGCGTTTGTAATCCTGGGCGGCGGCGAGAGGGGCGAGCTGGCGGCCATCACTCAAGCAGAGCAAGGAGAGCTCCTCGCCCTCGACGAATTCTTCGAGCAGCAGGCGCGATCCGGCGCCCGCCAGGGTGCGTCCGGCGAGCATTTCAGCGGAGATCTGCTGCGCCTCTTCGCGGGAGGCGGCGATCAGCACGCCTTTGCCGGCGGCGAGGCCGTCCGCCTTCACCACGATGGGAGCGGTGAACAAAGGCAGCGCGTCTTCGACATCCTGGAGCGAGGTGCAGACTGCGTACTTGGGGGTGGGGATCTGGTGGCGCTGCATGAATTCTTTGGCGAAGACCTTGCTGGATTCGAGGCGGGCCGCCACCTTGGATGGGCCAAAGATGCGCCAGCCGCGGCGCTCAAATTCATCCACCACACCCAAGGTCAGGGGCTGCTCCGGGCCGACCACCGTCAGATCAGGCTGTTCTTCGATAGCGACGCGCACGATGTCATCGAGGGAATTTAGATCAACGGGTACGCAGCGGACGCGCGCCTCTGCTTCCGCGCAGATGCCGGCATTGCCGGGCGCGCAGACGATCTCCGTGGCGCGCGAGGACTGGAGCAACTTCCAGACGATTGCGTGTTCGCGGCCGCCGCCGCCTAAGATCAGTAACTTCATGGTGGGTGAGGATAATGATAACTGTTGGACGAATGCAATTGCCTGTTCAGCGCAAGGAGAGTTCGATGAGGGGCAAGCGAATTCGGCAGATCTTCCGGGCTGCGGTATTGAAGGAGTAATTTTCGATTCAGCTCAGAATTCACTTGCAATCCACAGCCGGGATGGAGGACACTCGAAGGCGAAGGTTTCGCTAATTCTTCGCTGAGGGCCGGGATGCTTTACATTGGGGTGGGACTTGCGGTGGTTGTAATTGCCGTTGCATGGTATGCCGCCCGCAGCCACAGGAGCGCGCTGGAGGCGCAACTTGCGGCGGCGCGGCAGCAGCTTGATGCGCGCTACGCCGAACTGGGGCAATCGAGAGAATCCCTTGCCACCGCCGTCGCCGAACGCCGGGGGGCGGAGGAGCAGCTCGCGGAAAAACAGAGAATGCTTAATATCCATGCCGAGGCGCTGGCCCAGAGCCGCGAAGAGGTGCTCAGGCTTACTGCCGACACCTCGCGGCTGAGCACCGAGGTGGATGAGCAGAAGAAATCCAACGAAAAGCAGCTCAAGCTATGGGGCGAGGCCGAGCAGCACTTCAAGGATGCATTTGATGCCATAGCGAGCCACGCGCTCAAAAGCAACAATCAGCAGTTTCTGGAACTGGCGAAACAGGAGTTGGAGCGGCAGCAGAAGACCTCTTCCGATGATCTTTCCCATAAGAAGGACACCATTGCGGGAATGCTAAATGAGACCAAAGAGCGCCTGGGCAAGATGGACGACCAGGTGCGTCTGATGGAAGGCGAGCGGCAAAAAGCTTACGGCGACATTACCGCGCAGATCACTGGGTTGGTCAGCCTGCAACATGAACTCAGTGACGAGACCCGGCGTCTCTCGCAGGCGCTTAAGAAGCCGGATGTACGCGGGAGTTGGGGTTCCTTGCAGTTGAAGAATGCCGCCGAATTGAGCGGCATGACTGAGCACTGTGATTTTGCGATCGAGCAGACGGTCACCATTGAAGACAAAAAGCGGCGTCCGGACATGGTAATTACCATGCCCACGAAGCGAACGATTATCGTGGATGCAAAGGTCTCGCTGGATGCTTTTATAGATGCGGCCAACGTAGAAGATCCAATCCGGTATCGCGAGCTTATGGAAAAACACGCGAGGCAAATCCGCGAGCACATAGACGGACTCAGCTCAAAGAACTATTTCACAGCTTTCAACGGATCAACCGATCTTGTCGTCGCATTTATTCCCGGCGAGTCTCTTTATATCGCCGCGCTGCAATATGATCCCAAACTGCTCGAATACAGCGTGCAAAAGAAGGTGCTTCTCGCCACTCCTATGACGCTGATTGCACTATTGCGCGCCATCTACTACGGATGGAAGGAGGAGCGCCTGGCACAGAACGCGCAACAGATTTGCGAAATCGGCAAAGAGTTGCACCGACGCATCGCCACCGTGAGCGAACACCTGAAGAACCATCGCAAGGCCCTCAATAGCTCCGTGGATACCTTCAATGAGATGCTCGGCTCGCTGGAACGCAACGCAATTACGCAGGCGCGTAAATTTGAAAATCTCGACGCGGGCAGCGAGAAGATCATCGAGGAGGTGGACCCCATGAGCGAGCACGCCCGCAACCTGCAGGAAGGAAAATGGAAGCAGCCGACCATCATTCGCGCGCTGGCTGCGTCTGCCGCTGATAGAGACTAGTGGGGTAAAACCGACAACCGGATTCTAGGCCTGGCAGGCTTGTTCCCCCGCTTCACCGGAGCGGCGCTGTGCCAACCGGCGTGATTCGAGCGTGCGAAGGAGGGCGTGGGCAGGAGCCCCATGGTTCCGGCACATAACATTACGAGGGCTATTCGCTTTATCAAAATCAACTTGACTTCCTGGCCTCTTTTTTATCTGTTTCTTTGTTTTGGGTGCTGAGTTCCGGGGATTCGGGGGGCTTTCTGGTTGGGATATCTAGTTTGAATCCAAAGCCCCCTCGTCTCAAAGGACAACCTCAAGGCTAATTGCATTCGCCGGCTTGCGCAAGCTCCAGCTCCCTACTCGGAATATCATCTGCCGCGAATTCGTTGGGCGAGCAGGCCATATTTATGAGGAAGAAGGAATGATAGCGAGATGCCGCCCAGCAACATCCAGTTCAGGCTCTCCCGTCCCTTCAGGCTCGCAACGTGCAAATTTCCATAAGGCAAGTAGAGGCAGGTAGCGAAGATGGCGGCGGCAGCTACCGTGCCCAGGACGCCGGTCAGGCGTCCGAAGCGATATGCAACCAGCAGCACAAAACCCACAAAGACCAAAGGAAGCAAAAACTTCCATGAGGAGTTATACAGGGTAATGGAACAGAACAGCGCCGCGGATGCGGTCAGCAGCAGACCAATCAGAGTGTCCAATGCATAGAGCAGGCGCAAGGAAACTTTTCGTTTTTGGACTGCCTTTGGCGGGGACATCATCATTAGATGTCTCATGGGGCGGTTGCAGCACGGGAAATCGGAAGTTGATGCCGGCATCGAGCAACTTCGTGCAATTTTTTTTTTTACAAAAGCATCTGCCGCTCTCGAATTATGTGGCGGCGGGGGGTTTTTGCACCCCACAAT
>JBDTLH010000237.1:0-8815 GCA_039934875.1 Acidobacteriaceae bacterium
CATGACCGACGCCTTTGACCGTGCCGCAGAAACCTTCGCCCCGTTGGGTGAAGCGGTGATGGCTGACCCCGGCGTGGGATATCCCTGGGCCGAATCGCTCGCCAAGACGGGCGACTTCACGCAGGCCGCTGTAGTCCTCGATTATTTGCAACAGCAGCAGCTTTCCGCCGATACGCTGATGCTTGTGGGTCAGACCTGGAGCGAGATGGGAAATTACCAGCGCGCTGTCGCCGCCTTTCATCAGGCGCTCGAAGCAAATCCTTCTCTGCCCAGGGCGCATTATCTCTCTGGGCTGGCGGAGATTCGCGCTGAGCGGCCCGCCGAGGCAGCGGTCGAATTTCAGGAAGAGCTCAAGATCGATCCGCAAAACGCAGACGCTGAATACAATCTCGGTTACGCCTATCTGCAACAATCGCAGCGTGACCGAGCAGAAGCGCTATTCGCCAAAGTGGTCGCACAGCATCCTGAACATGCCGATGCACAGTACCAGTTGGGCAAGGCGAAACTCGAAGCGGGCGATACGAAACAAGCGATAGCTCATTTGCAGGCGGCAGCTAAATTCGCCCCCGAAAAGGACTACATCCACTATCAGTTGCAGGCGGCCTATCGCAAAGACGACCGCCTGCAAGATGCTGATCGCGAACTAGCGCTCTACAAGGAAGCCAAGGCCCGCAACCGCGCGGCATCTGCTCCGCAAAATCAAGAGCCAGAAAAGGCGAAGCAGGACCCATGAAATCGCGCAAAGCTCTAACTGTTCTATTCATCCTGATGGCGACCAGCATCTGGGGACAAGAGGGCCATCCGCCACCTGCACCACCGCCGCCAGGCACTAAGAAGCTGGTGTGCCATGACCGCCCGGTTCCGCAACTCGAAGACGTTACCAGAAAAGCGGGCATCACATTTCACCATACTGCCGCACCGGAAAAAAAATACATCCTCGAATCGATGAGCGGTGGCGTCTTGCTCCTCGACTACGACCGCGACGGATGGCCTGACATCTACTTCACCAACTCGCCCTCCGTCGATATGGCAATCAAGGGGGAAAGGAGCCGCGGCGCTCTTTACCATAACAATCACGATGGGACGTTCACCGATGTCACGGACAAAGCGGGAATTGCCACGCCGTGTTTTGCCATGGGCGGCGCCGTCGCCGACTACAACAACGATGGATGGCCTGATATATATGTCACCTGTTTCGGGGGCAATGTCCTCTATCGCAATAATGGCGACGGCACGTTTACGGACGTTACCAAGCAAGCCGGCGTCTCCGATGGCCGCTGGTCCACCGGCGCCTCCTTCGGGGACTACGACAACGACGGCTACGTTGACCTGATGGTCACGAATTACGTTGATTTCATGCTCAGCGATCTTCCCGCATTCGGCAGCAGCCCCACCTGTAAATATCGCGGAGTCGCTGTGCAGTGCGGCCCGCGCGGGCTGAAAGGCGCGGGAGATTCTCTCTTCCACAACAATGGAGACGGCACTTTTACCAACATGGCGAAAGCCGCCGGCGTCGAGGACCCCACCGGATACTACGGTCTCGGCGCAGTATTCGTTGACTTCAATAACACTGGGCGTCCAGACATCTTCGTCGCCAACGATTCCACTCCCAACTTTTTGTACAAGAACAACGGCAATGGAAAATTTACCGAGATGGGTCTGGAGTCCGGCACCGCAGTCAATGAAGACGGCTCCGAGCAGGCATCGATGGGGGTGGCCATAGGAGACTATGACCACTCTGGCCGGCCGTCAATTTACCTCACCGAATTCACCGACGAGCCGGACACCCTTTATCGCAACGAAGGCGATTGGAACTTCCACGATGTCTCTTATAAATCAGGAGTCGCGTTGCCGTCTCTCCCCTGGGTGAAATGGGGCGACGCCTTCGCCGACTTTGATAACGATGGCTGGCTGGATCTAATTGCAGTGAGTGGGCACGTGTATCCGCAAATGGCGTCAGTACCCTCTGCCGGCGGATACGAACAGCCAAAGATCTTGCAGATGAACCAGGGCGACGGCACATTCTGTGATGCCAGTGCGCAAGCTGGCGCAGCGCTGCTGGAAAAGCGCGTCTCCCGCGGTCTTGCCGTCGGCGATCTGTTCAATGACGGCAATATGGACGTCGTGATTGGCGATCTCGATGGTCCCCCGATGGTGTTGCGCAATCGCGGTGTGCCCGGTAAGCACTGGGTGAGCTTCGAACTCGCGGGCACCAAGAGCAACCGGCTTGCAATCGGCGCGCGGCTGAAACTGACTGCCGCGGGAATGACCCAGACCGACCAGGTGTTAAGCGGCGGCAGTTACCTCTCGCAAAATGATCTGCGCGTTCATTTCGGATTGGGCGCAGCCGGCAAAATCGATTCCGTCGAAATTCACTGGCCCTCGGGAACAGTGGACATCCTCAGAAATCTCGCGGCGGACAAGTTCTACAGCGTCCTCGAAGGCAAGGGATTGGTGGAAAGCAGCCAGATCAGGCCGCGTAAGAAGTAGCAGTGCCCGTGTTCAGCATCTCTCGTTGCGGACTGCAGCCGGTGTTGCTAGAATGAAGGTTCTGACGCTCGGCTTTTTCGTTTTGCCTTGGGCATTGAGACGGGGATATAGCTCAGTTGGGAGAGCGCATCGTTCGCAACGATGAGGTCGTCGGTTCGATCCCGACTATCTCCACCAAATCACGCGGTCTATACCGCCGCGCCAGCTGCCCGGGACCTGCTTAGCACGGCGTTTCCGGAAGCTAAGGACCGGGCGCCGGTGTATTCCGGTACAATCGTCGCCGCGACCTGCCGGAGTGATGCTTCATCGTTTGTCTGGCAGGCGAAATCCAGTTCCTCCAATTGTTCCCGCAGCCAGGGAAAAGACACCCTGTCGCCTCGCGCGCGCAACACACGCTCGGCACCGCTCTGAATCAATCTTTCGTGCGCGTAAAAAAGCTCTTCGTGCAATTTTTCGCCGGGTCGCAACCCAGAGTAAACGATGGGCACTTCAGCCGGGGTCTTATGCGAGAGCCGAATAAGTGTTCGAGCAAGTTCCAGAATGCTCACGGCGGTACCCATGTCGAGCACCATGATGTCGCCGCTGCCACCGACTACGAAGGCCTGCAACACGAGCGATACTGCCTCGGGAATGGTCATGAAGAAACGAGTCATCTCCGGGTGCGTAACACTCACCCGCCCCTGCTCCCGAATCTGCTTTTGAAAGGCGGGCACGACGCTGCCTTGCGAACCAAGCACGTTTCTAAAGCGCACCGAGATGCATTCCATGGTGTTCGATGGGCGAGAAGCCATTATCAGTTCGCCAATGCGTTTGGTGCATCCCATTAGGCTTGAGGGATTCACCGCCTTGTCAGTCGAGATGAGCAAAAATCTTTCGCAACCACAGGCCTCTGCCACGTCCAGCAATGTAACCAATCCAAGAACATTATTTCTTACTGCTTCGAACGGATTCATTTCCAGCAACGGCACATGCTCGTACGCCGCGGCATGGAAGACGAAATGCACTGGCTGAAAGCCCATCACCCTCTGCATCAGTGCGGCGTTCCCGATGTCGGCCACAATAAATGAGATATCCAATTCGTCACTGAAGCTAAGCAGGCTGTTCTGCAGGTCAAAAATGCCGGTCTCATCCTGGTCCACGCAGAGCAGCTTCCCGATGCCGGATCGAGCGAGTTGGGAACACAATTCCGAACCGATGGAGCCCGCCGCCCCGGTCACCATTACCGTGTTGCCGGAGACCAGCTTCATTACCGATTCAAGGTCGAGTTTGATCGGCTCCCGCTCGAGTAAATCCTCGACATTCACCTCCCGAATTTCTTTTGATCCCGCACGGCCGGAGATTAGGTCCCGCAGGCTTGGCATAGTGCGATACGGTTGCCTGGTCTGCTCGCACAGCTCGATAAAACGCTGCATCTCGGAATCCGTGGCCGACGGTACTGCGATTATGATTACGTCAATCAGGTGCAAGGAGACGAGTTCGACCAGGTCAGCGATGCCGGCAAGAACCGGCACTCCCCGGAACTTGGTCCTGTGCTTTGCCGGGTCATCATCCACCATGCCCACGATGTGGTATTCGGACTTAGGCTGCTGCATTTCGGAGATTAGCATGCGGGCAGCAGACCCTGCACCGATGACGATCGCCCTCTTAGCAACAGGCAATTGCCGCGTCAGCAACATATAACCATTCATTCCCGTGGTGATCATGAACCGCAGGCATAGAGACGCGGCAAAGAAGAACACAGCATCCAGAACATAAACGGAAATCGGAAATGCCTTGCTGTCGGCGAGATAGCGCTCCAGACACACGAACAGGGATGAGCCTATGGCCACAGACTTGAATATCTGGAATGCTTCATAGGGCCCGGTGTACCTCCAGTAGCTTCTCAGCAGCCCTGTCCGCCAGCCAGTGATTATGCGGGAACTTATCAGCAACGGTAGTGCTGAAAACAAAATGCGGGAGCGTGGGACCGTGAACTCGAACCTAAGCGTCCAGGCAACGGTAAGGGTAACAACCGCCAGTGATGCGTTTACTAATGCCTTCAGCGGAAGATGATACCTAAGCACCCGGGCCGCGAAACGTCTGCTCGCGCGGACCTGAGCCAGCTCTCTGAGTGAGCCAAGCGAGCTCAAATGGATGCCCTTTCCGCCACTTGGCGAACTGCGGAACCCATATCGTGCATTTGCTCCATGGTGAGCGTGGGATGAACAAGAAACATCAAACTGGTTTCGCCCAGTTCGCGCGCGCGCAACAATCGTGTCTCCGGGCGCCACTGCGATGGGAACGCCCGCTCAAGATAAATTTCGCTGCAGCTTCCGGAGAAGCAAGGCACGCCCGCGGCGCTTATTTCCTCGATGAGCCGGTCTCTGCTCCAATCGGGCCGCAATTTGTCTGGCCGCGCGAAACAGTAAAATTTGTAATACGAATGGAAGAAGTGGTCCTCGGGAATGGTCCTGCGAATGCACTCTACGCCAGCCAGGTAGCTATTCAGGATATCGGCGTTACGGCGGCGGCAATCCACCCACCCAGCCAATTTCCTTAAAGCAATTCTTCCGATAGCGGATTGTATTTCGGTCATGCGCCAGTTGGTGCCGAATGAGTGGTGCAACCAGCGGAATCCAGCCCCATGCTCCGCAGAGTACATCGCGCCGTAGCTTTTGCCGTGGTCCTTGAATTCCCATGCCTTGCGCCACAGCTCCGGATCGTTCGTGGCCAGTAGTCCACCCTCACCGCCAGTGGAAATTATCTTATCCTGGCAAAACGAAAACGCAGCCGCGTGCCCCATCGACCCTACCGGCCGGCCTTTGTAGCTGGCCCCATGCGCTTGTGCGCAGTCCTCAATCACATACAGGCCGTGCTGCTCAGCAAGTTCAAGGATCGGATCCATATCGCAAGGCCATCCCGCGAGGTGGACTGAGACGATAGCTTTGCTCCGGGAGGTCAATGCCGCCCGCACTGTTTCGCGGTAATATTTTGCGAGACAGGATCAACATCCGCGACCACTGGTTTCGCCCCGACCCGCACCGCGCAACTCGCAGATGCGATAAATGTACGACTTGAAGTGATCACCTCGTCCCCAGGGCCTATTCCGAGCGCCAGCAGCGCAAGCTCCAGCGCCGCGGTGCCATTGCAGAGGGCCACCGCATGTCCTATCCCCAGCGACTCCGCATACTCGCTTTCGAATAACCGGCCCTGCTCGCCCGTCCAATAATTGACTTGTCTGGACTTTAATACCTCGGTAACCGCACATATTTCCTCTTCATCAAATTGCGGCCAACTGTTGAACACCATGAGCTTAGGGCGAGGCGCAGCGAGCATAAATGTCTGCTGCGAATCGTGCCAGAGTTGATCGAAGTTATGAATCAGGTGAAAGCTCTAGTTTGCAAAATTTTCTTCGCTACTAAGCGAATTACATGCAGCTCGACCTAGGGAAATGGTAAAGAGCACTAGACCCTCCAAGGGTGAATACCTGATTGACGTAAGTGTTGGCAGTCGTATATGTTCAGTTATTACGAGCCGCATGATAGTAAAGATTGGTCCAATTCCAATGGAGAAGCAGCGCACTGTCTAATGCAATTGCTATGTCGCCAAAAGCTAAATGATAAGAAAATCATTCGTGTTATCCATGTGGTTGCTCCTGTCGGTCTACTCAATCGCACAAACTTCGCTTGTCACTCCAGCCCGCTCTAAAATTCAATGTCCCGACGCGGACTGCGGCCAAATTCCCGAGGACAAGCCACCAAGCCGCTCTTCAGCAACTTCCCCATCACTGCCCAGATCAACACCCGCCCAGCGCGGTGAGCATGCGGCGGGGAATGCCGCACCGACCTCCGTCGCCCCGCCTGAGGGGACGGCGCCAAAGATAGCGGCCATGCCGGAATATGCGCGGACAGAGTTCGAACATTTCGTGGAATCTTCTGTCGGTCGCAATCTGCACGTATTTGGGCATGAGTTTTTCCAAGATGTCCCTTCGACCTTTGCGCCAGCCGACTGAATTCCCGTTCGCGCCGACTATGTGGTCGGCCCCGGCGACGAGTTGCTGATTCGGGCGTGGGGCAAAATCGATCTTGACGCCAAGGTGGTCGTCGATCGCAATGGTCAGATCGATCTTCCCGCCGTTGGTCCGATCAACGTAGCCGGAGTGCGGTTCGATCAACTCAACAGCTATATCCACTCCGCGGTCGGCAGGTTCTTCAAAGACTTCGATCTAAACGTTAACATCGGCCAACTCCGATCGATCCAGGTGTATGTGCTCGGCTATGCCCGCAGACCGGGGACTTATACGGTAAGTTCGCTGAGCACGCTGGTTGACGCCCTTTTTGCTTCCGGCGGGCCTGCTTCGAACGGCTCTCTGCGCCATGTGCAATTGAAAAGAGGCGAAGGCGTCGTAACCGATCTGGATGTCTATGATCTGGTTCTAAAAGGCGACAAGTCGCGGGACGCAGCTTTGCGTCCCGGAGATGTGATTTATATCCCCCATGTAGGACCGATGCTGGCCCTTGCCGGCAGCGTAAATACGCCGGCAATTTACGAGCTCCGAGGGGCGACGACTCTTGCGGAAGCGGTCGAGAGCGCCGGCGGCCTCAGCAGCGTTGCCGGGGGAACAAGGGCCTCATTGGAGCGCATAGACAACCGCTCCGGACGCTACTTCGATGAGTTTCCTCTCGATACCGAAGGCTTGCATCGCCTTTTGCAGGACGGAGATATTGTCCGCATCTTCCCGGTCTCTTCGCGAATAACAAATGCCGTCATGTTGCGTGGCAATGTCTCTCAGCCGGGGCGTTATCTTTGGCATCAAGGCATGCGCATCTCTACCCTGATCCCCACCCGGGAGGCGCTCATCACCCGCGACTACTGGAACACTCAGAACTCCATTGCGCCTACCGTCAGGGAAGACGAGTTCTCAATTCACTACCGCCAACGGCAAGACCCGGAAAACCCGGACGAAAGTTTAGCCGGACCCTCCAGCAGTGGACTATTTGAAGACAGCGGAGGCGCAGCGGATGGCGGTTCGGATGTGGACAGACGTTTGCATCCCGGCCAGAGCGAGCCATCAAAGAAATTCCCAATGGACAATTCCCAGCCGGTTCCGCGCGGCGCCGAGAAGGACTTCCGCGCGGATGTCAGGCGCCGCAGCTCCGAGATCAATTGGAATTATGCCGTGATCGAGCGTATGGACCGGAATGACCTGACCACCCAATTGATCCCTTTCAACCTCGGCGCCGCGATTCAAACACCATCATCGCCGGATGATAAGCAAATATTGGCGGGCGACGTCGTCACCATTTTTTCTCAACGTGACGTTCCCGTTTCCGCGGAAGACCGCGCCAGGTTCGTGCAAGTTGAGGGCGAGATCAAAGCGCCCGGCGTGTACCGCGTTGCAGCCGGGGAGACGTTGCGCGATGTAGTCCGTCGCGCCGGCGGCCTCAGCTCTCACGCTTACTTGTATGCAGCCGAACTGGATCGGGATTCAACCCGCAAGGAGCAACAGCGGCAGATTGCGCAAATGGTCGAGCGGATGCAGCGCGATATGAGTTCCCGCTATAATTCCGCCGGCAGTAGCATCAATGCGGAAGACCGCGCCGACCAGCGCCTGCAGATCCAGCAGCAACAGACGTTCCTGGATAAGCTCGCGCTAGTGCAGCCTACCGGCCGCATCGTCCTCGAAATGAAGCCCGGCAGCGCCGGCGCCGACGCTGTCCCGGACCTGCCGCTCGAAGATGGAGACCGCTTCTCCGTACCGCTGAAACTCGACACCGTGCAGGTCCTCGGGGCAGTTTACAACGAAAATGCGTTCCGCTACAGGCCTGGCAAGCGCCTCTCTAATTATTTGAATATCGCCGGCGGTCCCACCCGCGAAGCCGACTCCAGGCGCATCTTTATCCTCCGCGCCGACGGCACCGTGGTTAGCCGCCAGCAACACACCGGTCTCTTCAGCTCCGGGTTGGACTCCATGGATATCCTCCCCGGGGACGCCATCGTTGTGCCCACCCAGTTCAAGACCGGTAGTGTGCTGCGCGGCATCCGCGACTGGTCGCAGGTCTTCGCCCAGTTCGCGCTGGGCGCGGCGGCGGTCAACGTAATCAGGTGAAGGTGAAGAAGGTTAACCCATGAGCGGCGCCAATCTGGAGAAGAAACTTACCTTTGTGCTCGATGACTCCTCTCTCCTCGAGGATGATGAGAACTCGCATGATCTGCCTGACTTTCTACGCCTGGCGACCGCCCTCGCGTTGCGCAAACGATTCATCGCCAAGCTGACGCTCATCGCGCTGTTGATCGGGGGCGTGGCCGCGTTCCTGCTTCCCAACCGCTATACGGCGACCGTGAA